>NZ_JAUBQB010000045.1:0-56094 GCF_036701035.1 Microcoleus sp. Pol7_B2
TCTGCAAGTGCGCTCGACTCTTTTCAATCCTCGGAACGCCTGCATGGACGCACCACAACTCGGTCTACCACTATTTATCCTATAGAGTCTCAATTATTGTCCTCGTGGGTCGGAGCTAAAAACATAATTGAGATCACAAGAACAGGCAGTCGATGGCAAGGTAAAAAAAGCCGTCGTCGCTTAGTTGATTTTCATGAATCACACTATTATTTAAGTAGTTTAGATTGGTCAGCCCGTGAATTTTCGGAGGCAATTCGAGGACACTGGTTAATTGAGAATCGACTACATTGGGTTAAAGATGTGACGTTAAATGAGGATAACTGTATTCATCGTGGCGGCAATGCACCTGCTAACTGGGCAATGGTCAGACAATTTTTAGTATCTTTAGCCCGGATGAGTGGTACGCATACTCTCCCCCAAGCTTTAAGATTGATGGCCAACCAAATTGAAAATATTAGTGAGTTACTTTTCGGCTTTTGTCCCCGTGACAAACCAGTTAAATCCCGAGGGCGCGCATCAGCAAATAGCCCAATCCCCTAATTTATTATTCCGACAATAAATCCGCCCTGCTTTTTAAGGGGGGTTAGGGGGGATCAAGGCCTTGAGAGTCAGCGGTTGAAACCGCATATATACAAACGAAGTTCGTCTCTAAGAGACTGAAGAATAATAAGGACTTTAGTCCTCATTAAGAACCTTTAAAGCAACCCGAAATTAGCAGCACTAATGCTGTTAGCAGAAACACCACTGAGAGAAGCTAAAATCTCCCCTGTTTGTGCAAACCGGATTAAAGTCGAACCGCTATCTTGAGCAATTGCCAATTGCGAGAAACTCAACCCGTTACCCAATACTAACAAGTCTTTACCGACTTCAAAATCAGTAATCGTATCAGTACCGGAATTGGTAGACAGTAAGAACTTATCTACTCCCATTCCTCCTATCAAACTATCAATTCCCAAACCGCCATTCAGCAAATCATCTCCCTTACCTCCGTAAAGAATATCATTACCATCATCTCCATTCAAAATGTCAGCACCGCGGTTGCCAAATAAGGCATCATCACCGCTACTTCCCAAGATTGTATCGCTACCTTTGCCACCGAAAATAGTGTCATTCCCCAGAACTCCATCGAGGGAATCATTGCCGCTCATCCCCATCAACACATTATTTCCGCTGTCGCCACTCAGGATATCGTCGCCATTTGTACCGAGAATTGCATTGGGAGAATTGCTGCCCAAATCTGCATCACCGCTGACAACAGGAGTTGCAATCCCAGCAGGTAATATTACAGCTTCAATTCTGCTATCTAAAGCAGTACCTGTATTGTCAGCAACTACCTGGGAAATAGGTTTATTTCCCGTACCAACTGCTTTGAAGTCTTGAGCTGTTGGGCCCAAGGCTACTTGTTGGAGGCGGGCAAGTGATTCAGGAATTGATGTTGCTGTTGGGTTGGAGACAGCCGCATCTATGCGTTGATTGGCTGTTGCCATTACTGTCGCGGATTGCGAGGTAATTTGGCTGACTTGTTGAGTGTTGAAACTGGGGTCTATTTGCTGGATTTTAGTGGCAGCTTGCTGAATTATTGGTTCTAAAGCTGCTGCATTGCTGAGGTTTAAGACTGTACCAGATTGAATTTGAGCCGTAATTGAACTGACAACAGCTTTGACAATATCGGTATTGACTGCACTGGAAGCACCGTCAATCAAAGCGCTGGTTTGGGTGATGAAGTTTTGGACTTTCACCATTGCGGATAAGACTTGGACTCCGCCCGGTTGGTTGTTGTTGGTGGCGAGGATGGGGTCTAAGCTAGTCAGGTCAACTTCAGCGGGGAGTCCAAGGGCGGCTTTGACTAAAGATTGTGCTTCTTCTGGTTCAATTCCTTTGTCGATTAAGTCGGCGATTAAGGTGGTTAGGAGGGTGACGACACTCGCATCTGGGGGTGCGGTGACTGGTGTTTCTAGGGGTAAGCCGGTGGCGGTGTCAGTGCCTCCGGTGGCTACTAGATTGCCTTCTGATGGGTCGATTTCTCCGTTGTTGTTGGTGTCGAAAATCTCGAAGGGGATATTGAGATTGAATTTACCGCCTGAATCGGTTGTGGTGGATGGTTCGTTGGTGTCGAGGACGCCGTTTTTGTTGGCGTCGAGGAAGAGAGTTGCACCGGAGATATAACCGTCAATCACCCAGCCATTTCCTTGTTTCACTACGTAAATTTCCTGGCTAGCACTCGCACCATAAGGGTCTGTTGCTGTTAACTTGGCGTAGAAGTTTTCCCCGTTGCTTGGGGGAGTTCCGGTGAACTTGATGCTGTTATTGGCAGAGTTAAACGACAATCCAAGCCAACTGCTGTTCGGATTGCTCAGTAATGAGCTGTCGTCAGACCGGGTTAGTGTGTAGGTGAGTAGGTCGCCATCCGGGTCTGTGTAGACGTTAGGAACCTCTACATTGAGAGCAGTGTACCGACCGCCTAGGTTAATCTGCTGTTCTGGAGGACGATTCACACCTGACGGGTAGTTGGGGTCGTTGTCCGCGATCGTCACAGTAGCACTAGAGGACTCGCCTATCTGGCTGTTGTAGTTGCTGGTAGGATCTAAGCTGATAAACACTCTCTCGTCGCCTTCTACTAGGCTGTCGTTGTAGACATCCACATCTATGTTGACGCTGCGCTTACCTGCTGGAATGGTGATCATGTTGCTGCCAAACAGGTTGATAGGCAACGCCTGACGGGGTTGGGAGGGTTGACGGGACTCGGAGTCGGAAAACAATTCGTAATCTCCATACATACCGATACCTGGTATGGCAGTACCGGCTATAGGAGTGTAGCTATTATCGGATAGATTATCGAACTTGTAGTAGACATCCAGCGGACCAGCTAGGCTGCCACCAGTACGGGTAATAGTGAATTTTCCAGGATTGGGTTGTTCGGGTGGAAAGATGGTTTCCGCAGCATTAGCATCCGTAGCGCTGATGGTAAGCGTTGGCTTGATATCGGGGGCTGTAAATGTAAAACTTTGTCCTTCAACAAACGGGGAACCAGCCCAAGCACTGTCGATCGCCTGTACACTCCAGTTATAAGTTTGTCCAGGGATTAAGTAATCTGGTTTTAACAGCCAACCAGGGGAGTAGTAGTTGCTGCTGCTGTTGGCTTGGTTGACATTTCCCAACTGCACTACTTGCCGAGTTCCATCATCAAGGGACATCGGGCCAACAATGTACTCTTTAACATCGCCGCCACCGAAGGGATTGGGACGATTAGTCCAAACTCGCAGGTTGTAGCTTAAACCCTGATTTGGAGTTTGAGCGTCGAGCAGATTCCCCCATCCTCCAGGCAAACTTAAGAAAACTCCTTCCTGAGTAATCTGAGGGTAATTTAAACCTTCAGGTGCAGAGGGTGCCGTGTTCGGTTCAGGGGTCTCGTTGCGATAGACTTTGACAACGTTGCGAGAGTAGGGGTACTCAGGTGAATCCTCTCTTGTCGAGACTGCAATATCTAGTCTTCCATCCTTGTCGTAGTCTCCCCAAGAAGTTGGGCTGGCAACATTATTAGGTAGCGTTGGATCGTCGATGGGTGTAAAATAGCCAGACTCATCTTGTCGGTAAACTTTGGCGACACTCTTACCCGAATAATCCCGTTCTGTCAGCAGAATATCCAGCTTGCCATCATTGTCTTCATCTCCCCAAGTACCAAGACCACCATTAGACCCCCATATAGTCTGACGTTCCTGAAAGCTAGTAGTATCCCCATAGCTGTAGTTCTGGAGTACCCTGGTAGGGGCGTACGGCCCACCATTATCATTTAAACGCTGATTTTGGCCTGTCAGCAAGATATCTAGTTTGCCATCGTTGTTGGAGTCTCCCCATGCACCGTAATTAATAGGTTCGTTGGGGTTTTGATATTGCAGCAGTGGATTGCTCTCTTCGGTAAAGCCATTGTCAGTGTTGCGATACAATTTTGCGACGTATGCTGAACCGGTATCGCCTGTCAGCAAGATATCTTGTTGGCCATCATTGTTGTAATCTCCCCAAGCGGCATTGCCAATAACACCGGGCAAGCTAGCCCCAGTCTCCTCCTCAAAGGTAAGGGCGTAGTTAAAGGTACTGCCGTTGTTAAAGCCAGTAAGCTCGTTGCGGAACACTTTGGCGATGTAGCCTGAACTCGTGTCGCCTGTGAGTACGAGATCCTTTCTGCCATCGTTGTTGTAGTCTCCCCAAGCTGCGGAACCGTTGAAAATACCAGGCAGCTTTACCCTCGTGTCTAGAGTAAATTTAGTGGGGTCGATCGAGGTTGGGTAATAGGGAAGAGTGCTATCAGTCCTTTGGTTCCGGTACAGTCTGGTGATAGGGGTGTAGGGCAAACTGGGGACGTAGGGTTCAGCGGGGATGGAGTAAGGATCTGGTGCAGGAGTATCAATTACCCCTGTGAGCAAGATATCGAGATCACCATCATTGTCGCTGTCTCCCCACGTAGCAGAAGGTTTGGAATCATGATTATTCCCATTTTCCTGGATCACACCTCCATAAACGGTAGGCAGCCCTATATCAATTGGTTTAAAGCCTTGAGCACGTTCGTTGCTGTACACTTTCGGGGTGTATTGCGATTGGGGAAAAGATTGATAATAGTTGTTTTGTAAACTACCTCCTTCCATCACCAACAGATCCAAATCGCCGTCATTGTCGTAGTCTCCCCAGGCATTAGGGCCGACATAACCAGGTATCTTCAGATCGAGTTCGTCGCTGGAAAACGGGAGGTAACCCACCTCCGAAAAGCCAGTGAGTTCGAGGGTGAATTGGTCTGTGCCACCTGCTTCTGTAGTTCCGTTAGATGCAGGTAGATCGTTAGAGCTCGGTATTCCGATCGGGAATATGTTTGGGTTGCCTGTTCCTGTAGTGACTGGCGGTTGCGGATTGACGATGACTGGTGGCTCGACGACTACTGGTGGCTCGACGACTACTGGTGGCTCGACAACTACAGGCGGCTCGACTACAGGCGGCTCGACAGGCGGCTCGACAGGCGGCTCGACAGGCGGCTCGACAGGCGGCTCGACAGGCGGCTCGACAGGCGGCTCGACAGGCGGCTCGACAGGCGGCTCGACAGGCGGCTCGACAGGCGGCTCGACAGGTGGCTCGACAGGCGGCTCGACAGGTGGCTCGACAGGCGGCTCGACAGGCGGCTCGACAGGCGGCTCGACTATCGGTGGCGGCGGTGGTGGCGGTACATCGTTATCAGCGATCGCCACTGTCACGCCCGGAATCGCGATCGCACTATACTTAGTATCAGCACTAGCAGCCGTATGAGAAATACTGCCTGTATGATTTCCTTCAACAACCGCATCGTCTTTCGCCGTGACAGTCACTGGTTTCGCGACATTCCAGTTAGTAGAGTCGAAGGTAACATCAGCGATCGCATTAATTTGACTGCCATTGGCGAAACTAATCGTCACAGGCGCCGTGGGCACAGAAGTTAGTTGAACGCTGTAAGTGCCAGTAGCACCACCTTCGGTAGCAGTTATGTTCGTAGGTGAAATACTCACGCCTGCGGTATCGTTGTCAGCAATCGTGGCAGTCACAGGAGAAATTGTCAGCGCATTATACTTGGTATCGGTGCTGGCCGAAGTGTGAGCGATCGTGCCGCCGTGGGTTCCTTGGGCTATGCTGTCATCGATCGCACTAACAGTGACAGTCTGATCCACATTCCAGTTAGTGCTGTCAAAAGTAATTGGGGCGATCGCATTTATTTGATCCCCTGTAGCGAAACTAACCGTCACAGGCGCGATCGGCTCGGATTTTAACTTAACCCTGTACGTGCCATTCGCCAATCCTTCGGTAGCAGTTGTACTTGTTGGTGAAATACTCACGCCTGCGGTATCGTTGTCAGCAATCGTGGCAGTCACAGGAGAAATCGTCAGCCCATTATACAAAGTATCGGTACTGACAGAAGTGTGAGCAATTGTGCCGCTGTGGGTTCCTTGGGCTATGCTGTCTTCGATCGCACTAACAGTCACATTTTGAGCAACATTCCAATTATTTGGGGTGAAAGTCAGAGGTGCGATCGCACTAATTTGAGTCCCAGTGTCAAAATTAATCGTAACGTTGGCAGCAGGTGCAGTAGTCAAAACTACGCCGTAGGTAGCCGCCGTTGCACCGCCTTCAGCAATATTTGTACTGCCTGCTGATTGCACGATGGAAACACCGGGACTATCGTTATCAGTAATCGAAGCCGTCACATCGGGCATCGCTTTGGCGTTATAACTGGCATCGGTACTGGTAACTGTGTGAGCGATCGTGCCGCTGTGGGTTCCTTGTGCTACATTGTCGTCGATCGCACTAACAGTGACAGTTCGATCGACATTCCAGTTAGTGCTGTCAAAAGTAATCGGTGTGGCGATCGGGCTAATTGCATTGCCAGTATTAAAGCTAATATTAACCGGTGCCGTCGGTTCCGAAGTTAACTTGACTTTGTAACTGCCAGTTGCGCCGCCTTCTGTAGCAGTGATGTTCGTAGGTGCAATGCTGAAACCCCCAGAGTCATCATTTGTGATGGTAGTTGTAGCAGTTGCAGCAGTAAAGGTAGGTGTCGGCCCCGGTGCTACAGGATTCGACAGCGTAATTTCAACTGTTTCGTCGGGTTCTACTAATCCGTCGCCTACCACATTTAATGTAATAGTTTTAGATGTTTCCCCTACCGCAAAATTGATTGTGCCACTAATACCCGTTGCCCCAGAAGTGCCGCCGATGTTGTTGTAATCGCTGTCGTTTGTAGCAGTTCCTCCAATTGCATAATTTACGCTACTTGCTGCACCAGTGCCGTCGCTGCGAGTCACGGTAAAAGTCAGAGGAGTTGTGCCGCTATTACCTTCGGGAATGCTGGCACTATCGGCGGCTACAGCGTAAGAAACAGTACCGTTAGCTGCAATAGTTAATGTTGTTTGAGCGGTTGTACCTGCAACGCCACCAGTGATTGTGCCAAAGTTGAGAATTGCGGTTTCGGCGTTTTCAGGGAGATTGTCAGGTTTGATAGTAACTGCAACATCCTGGGTGAGAGTAGTAGTGCCGGCGGGGAAAGTAACAGTTGGAGGCGAAAAGGTGTAGTCAGAATTTTCGGTGGCTGTGTTGCTGGGGTCGATGACAATTGGTACAACTACATCGCTCAAGGGAGTGGCACTGAGAGTGACGGGAATATTAACAACTGTATCTGCCGTTCCTTCAGTGCCAGCGTAGGTTGCCGCACCGAAATTCACCACAGGTTTTGTATTGAGTAGAACTGAGACATTGTATGAACCAAAGTTCGCCGTAGCTAAATCAGATAAGCCATCTTTGTTAAAATCACCTACAACAATACCTTGGGGATTCGTTCCTACAGTAAGATTAGTGGCTGTGCCAAAGCTGCCATTGCCACTTCCAAACAAGACGGAGACATTGCCCGATCCATTGTTTGCTGTGGCTAAATCGACTTTTCCATCTGCATTGAAGTCTCCACTAGCAATAGCAAGGGGTTGTGTTGCAACGCCAAAGTTGGTAGCTGCACTAAAGCTTCCCGTGCCAGTTCCTAACAGTATTGATACGTTGTTTGAGCTTCCATTGCTGGTTGCTAAGTCAGGAATGGTGTCCCCATTAAAGTCTCCTAAAGCAATGTAATTAGGGCTATTTCCAACGGTAAAGTTAGTGGCGATACCGAAAGTGCCATCAGCATTCTGCAACACGATGGATACGCTGGTAGAACCCGAGTTCGCTGTCGCAAAGTCAGACTTGCCATCCTTGTTAAAGTCGCCGACAAGCACAAAAGAAGGAGTTGACCCCACGCTCAAATTATTAGCTGCGCCAAAAGTACCATTACCATTACCGGACAAGATGGAGACGTTGTTAGAGGTTCTATTGGCTGTAGCTAAGTCAGAATTGCCGTCCCCGTTGAAGTCTCCCACAGCCACGGTATAGGGGCTTGACCCCACACCAAAGTAGGTGGCTGCACCAAAAGTGCCATCGCCATTTCCTAACAGGAGAGAAACGTCGCTAGTCAAATTATTAGCCGTAACCAGGTCAGAATTACCGTCTTTGTTAAAGTCGGCTACAGCGACAGACCACGTATAGAGCTCGGTCGGCGAGTCGGTGTTAAAATAAGTGGCAGCGCCAAATTTGCCAGTGCCATCTCCCAATGCGATCGAGACCCTGTTGGTTCCAGTGCTGGCAAAGGCTAGGTCAAGGTTGCCGTCTTTGTTAAAATCGCCACTGGCCACTTTACGGAGACTGTATGTTATGGGAAAATTAGTTGCCGCACCAAAACTATTCAAAACATACTCGTAACCTGCTAATACTTCGGGTTCAAATACCAGCGGCGTTTCTATTTTCCCGGTTCTGACTTCCAGTTCCCAGTCCCCGCCCTTTGCTACACTTCCGGTGAGGTTTTGGGAAGCTGCAACTCTTGCCCCGGTTAACTCACTCAAGCGTTTGACAAATGCTTTACCTGTCTCGCCTGCTGCTACGTTGCATCCGTACAAGAGGATTTGAGCTCGATTTTTGCCGAGTGAGTCGGTTTGTGGGGAAAACCATTGCTGTAGAGAATCTCGCTCGCACTCTATATCATCTAAACTAAAGCGAACGTCTCCGAGTTGCAAGCTGCCCGGAGCACCGTGAGAAACGATGTGAATGCTGTCAATATTGGTACGAAGAGCTAAAATTTGAGTAATTTGGTCGATCGCATCGCGGTTCCCATCTAAAACGACTACTTCCGTACCCGCTTTTACCCCGGCAATCAAACTTTGATAATTTTCTACTTTAGTATCGATAAAGGCGATCGCACTTGGTGAAACTTGATTATTTAAATTTGGCATACTGCACCTACTAATAGCTAAAAAAAGACAATGATTCCCCTGTTTCGCGACTTGCATCGGAAACTCTTTCTGAATGTTGTAGTAACCATAACTGTTTTTTGAGAAAATCTATATAAACTTTTCTTTATAAACACTTTTTTAATTAAAGTTTTGATAAAGAGGGGGAAATTTATTAAGTAATATTACGGATGAGCCAGCGCGAGGTTGCTCACATAACACAAAAGCCGTTCAATAGCAAGTGTGATTAGACTGAAATATTAAGATCGGGATTTTTGATAGATATCTGCGATCCGGTTCCGCCCTTCGTTTCAACCCCTGGCGGACTTTCGGGCAAGGGTGGGGGCGGGTTTACGAGATAATTGGTTTTAGGCAATTATTTTTGGTAAAACCCGCCCCTAAAACTTATTCGTTACCATCTTTACGGGCGATTCCCTACGGGATAGCTTCGCTTGACGTACTTACTTCTAACTCCGATAGAATAAGTGCTTGAACCCATACCTTTCTTAAATCAATCCGAAATTAACGGCACTGATACTGCTAGCAGAAACACCACTGAGAGAAGCTAAAATCTCCCCTGTTTGTGGAAACCGGATTAAAGTTGCACCGCTATCTTCGACAATTGCCAATTGCGAGAAACTCAGCCCGTTACCCAAGACTAACAAGTCTTGACCCAGTTCAAAGTCAGCAACAGTATCAGTACCGGAATAGGTAGAGAGTAAGAATTTATCATTGCCTACATCCCCTACTAAGGTATCATCCCCCAAATCGCCACTGAGGAAATCGTTACCCTGACCTCCTAGGAGAATATCATTGCCTTGACCGCCGTAGAGGGTATCGTCACTCTTTTCACCAATTACGATGTCTTCACCTCGATTACCAGAAAGGAAGTCACTGCTGGCACCACCAGTCAAAGTATCAAAACCCTTTCCGCCGTAAAGCGTATCGTCCCCAATTCCACCATCTGTTAAGTCGTTCCCCTGATTGCCATTCATCCAATCATTGCCATCAAGGCTAAACAGCAAGTCATTTCCTTTTTTACCGCGCAATATATCATCGCTAGCGCTGCCCGTCAGGGTATCATCGCCATCCGTGCTGTCGCTAGTATTTTCCCCATCTTTAACTAATTCAATACCGCTGCTGGGGAAGGGTTCTTCGGGCGTAGATGGTGCGCTAGAGTCATCAGTATCTAAGGTATTGCGGACTGTTGGGTTGTTAGCTGTCGCCGACTGAATTTTGGTATTTAGAGATGGACCAGTATTTTCGGAAATCGCCGACTGAATCGTTTTATTTCCGGCTGCGACTTGCAGTAAATCTTGGGCTACTTCTCCTTGTGCAACTTTTTGTATGCGGGCGATTTCTGTCGCGGCATCTGAGGGCGAGAAATTGCTGGATGCGATCGCACTAATTCGCTGATTTCCCTCGGCAATAATTTGGGCAGCCTCCGAAGCAATACTAGATACTTGCGGTACTTGCAGTTGACTCGTCGCCGACTCAATCATCGCCTGCAATTGCGTTGAATTGCTTAAATCGACAGTGCCAGATTTAATTTGATTGGCAATGGTAGAAATTACGCGATTGGCAATCTCATTTTTTGCGGTATTTGAAGCACCGCTAATTAAATCAGTTATCAAAACAATGGTATTTTGCACCTGAGCGTGGGCTGCATAAACCGCCAAAGCGTTCGGGTCGTTTTGAGTAATTGCCTGTAGGGGATCGTAGCTAGTCAAGTCAATTCCTGACGACACTCCCAGTGCAGATTTAACCTGAATTTGCGCCTGATTAGGGTCAGTACCTTGCTCGATCAACTCGGTCAATAGGGTAGTTAACGGAGTGACAACAATAGCATCAGGTGTGGCAAAGAGGGGGGTTTGCTGTGGCAAATAAGTAGAAGTATCGATGCCATCGGTAAGGACAATTTTGCCTTCATTTTGTTCGATATCACCACTGTTATTTTTGTCGAAATCGTCAAGAGAGACATCTAAGTCAAAGCTGCCATCGGCGTTAGTAATGGTGAAGGGTTCGTTATCATCTCGGATACCGTTAAAGTTGCCATCAAAGAAAACAGTAGCCCCGGCCATGTAACCGTCAATTGCTCTCCCCCTAGTGCTAGCACTCGGCCCCAAACTAAAGTTAGCTAACTCAAATGTGGCCAAGTTATTATCGTAGACTGTTGTGTAATCAAATCCGCAAGGATAAGGTATCTTGATTTCAGGGGTGATCTTTTTGCGACCCCAGGGCGTCCAAACTTTTACTGCTGGAATGGTTTTCTCACAGAATTTGACTGAAATTACCTTAGCTTCAGCACCCAAGAAAGCATTAACTTGTCCTGTGACATCAAACAGTACGGAGGGTTGGCTGATGCGCGAAGTGATTTCCGATGTTCGGATTTTTCCGTCGCCGCCTTGTTTGGGCTGGAATTCTCCAATATCTATCAAATCGATACCGACTTTTCCTTGAATTCCACCTTTGACATAACCCTCGACAATTTTCGCATCTATCCCTGCACCCACCGCAATACTAGCGTCAAGACTGAGTTCGTCAACATCTGGCCCTGTACCGTCAGCATTTTCGCGATCGCTCACATAAAACCCATTCAAAATTTGGTCAGCAGAGTCCGCAGCAAAATTCGAGTTTTTCCACTCATTTAATCCGTAGGTATCGTACCCAAATCCTAGATGAGCTGAAGCACTAAAATTTCCTTCCAGTAAACCCTCAATCGGCCCCCATATCGGAAATTTTTGCTCGATATTAAAGTCAAATCCCAGTTTGGGCATCTGATAGCTGAAGACCGGAACATCCGGTTTACCTATCAGCAATTGAATCGCGGTTTCTGGTTTCGTCAATAGTGGCAAATCAAAGCCATCAATATCTTGTAAAGCATTTAAGAAGTCCTTGATATTGGCGCTTGTTTTGGAGTTAATTTGTTGGTTAGCCGTTTGCTGTACAGTATTTGTTGGAACTGGTAAAGCATTCTGAAGATTAGCACTTTGGTCGGCAACATCTATATTACCCAGAGTGTAGGAACCCAAGTCGATTTTATCTGGAGAATTTGCTATTTGGTTTGCCAAATGCACAACTTTATCAACCTTCGCAACCGCCTCTAAAAACCTAGTATCGATATCGCGACCAGAGATTTTTGCTGCCAGTTCTAGTACACTGACTATGCCATCCCCATTTTTATCAAACGGCTCCGCTAGACCGATTTGAGACAGTAACTGGGTGTCGGCATTGAGGAAGTTGATAACTGGTCGAAATGGTTTAATGACATCGGAAATTTTACCGATAATTGGTTTGGCAAAATTATTGACAAATGTTCCCAAATCTAGTTGCATATTGTTAAATGCAACTGTGGGCTTTTGCGGCCCGGTGAATTGACCGTTAGCGTAATTTAAAATGGGCCAATCCACTGCTAAGTCGAAGTTATAGGAGGGGAAGGCAGCATTGCCGTTGATGCTGGTTTTTGCTGTGAGACCGAGATTAGCCTCGCTGCTTAAGCTGGCGTTGAATAAGTCTTGAAACTGATAGTTGCCTTGCAGTTCTGGCAAGGTGAGGCGAGATCCATCATTGGGGCCGCCGAGATTATCTAAGTCATTGAGCTTGACTTCGAGGTTGGCATCGACTTTAGTAGGGTTGTTGGTATCGTTTGCCAGGTCAACTTGGAAAAAACCTAAGTTGCCTTTAGCCTTAAATTGGTCATCTAGGTTCAAGTCAATGTTGGCGGTTAACTTGGTTTTGTCAGTATCTATGTAGCAGCCCAAATCTTTACTAACACCAACTCCTAAGGACAAGTTGTAGTTGTATTTTGATTTGGCTTTTCCATCTACATCTAAGCTTAAGGCTGGTACTCCTAAATTTTGCGATAGATTGAGATATGGAAACTGATATTGCTTGCCAAGAGTAATTAGCAAGGTACTTTCATCAGCACTGGAATTCTCAGTTAAAGCAACATTGAAGTCAGATCCCAGTGTAGTGCGGAGGCTACTTTCTAACTGACTCAGACTTTGAGTTCCATAATTTTTAATCGTATCGACTAACTTAGTCTTGAAGTCGCCAATAAAATCTGGGGAAATGTCCTTGAGGGGGCCGACAATCGGCAGGTTAACTGCCTGTAATTGGTCGTCAAGAATTTTCTCAAGTTTATCCAATCCAGCTTCTACGCCGCACCAATTCTTCTGTGTGTCGATGGTACCACCAAGCGTTGGCGGTGTCGGTGTCGGCGGTTCTGGTGTCGGTGTCGGCGGTTCTGGTGTCGGTGTCGGCGGTTCTGGTGTCGGTGTCGGCGGTTCTGGTGTCGGTGTCGGCGTTGGCGGTGTCGGCGTCGGCGGTTCTGGTGTCGGTGTCGGCGTTGGCGGTGTCGGTGTCGGCGGTTCTGGTGTCGGTGTCGGCGTTGGCGGTGTCGGCGTCGGCGGTTCGGGTGTCGGCGTCGGCGGTTCTGGTGTCGGCGTCGGCGGTTCTGGTGTCGGCGTGGGTGTAGTGTCGTTATCCCCGATCGCCACCGTCACCCCTGGAACCACAACCGCATTATACTTAGCATCAGTGCTAGTCACACTGTGAGTAAGATTAGCGCTGTGTCCCCCTTCCACAATCGTATCGTCAACAGCCTGCACTGTAACTGTTTGAGCGACATTCCAATTATCCGCAGTGAAAGTCACAGGGGCGATCGCCTGAATCTGCTCGCCTGTTGTGAGAGTGATCGTAACAGGGGCGATCGGCTGCGACATTAATTCGATCTCATAACTGCCATTCGCACCGCCTTCTGTAGCAGTTGTTTGCGTGGGAGTAATAGAAATACCAGCGGTATCATTGTCTTTATTGGTAATGCTAACATCCGCTACATCTCGGTTGTTATAATTCACATCTGTACTAACAGCAGCCGCCGTGACTATTTTGTAGTCAATATCGCCGTCAGCACTGCTATCCTCAACCCCTGTTACTGTCACCGGCTGCGGTATATTCCAATTAGCCGGAGTGAATGTTAAACTATTAGTCGAAACAGTTCCCTCGGCAACATTATCCGTGTTCAAACCGATAGTCACATCAGCGATCGGCTGAGTATTTAGAACCACAGAAAAGTTAGCCTTGGTGCCATCTTCCCCAGTAATTAATCCCGCCGTCGGATTAATTGTAATTCCCGGAGTGTCATCGTCACTGTTGGTGACAGTGACATCATCAGGATCGAGGCTATTGTAATTAGCATCGGTACTCACAGCAGCAGCCGTGACAATTTTGTAAGCTTGAGGGCCATCAGCTACCAAATCGTTAACACCACTCACCGTTATTGTTTGCGGTTCATTGTAGTTAGCGGGAGTGAAAGTTAAGCTATCAGTCGAAACAGTTCCCTCTGCTGGGTTGGAACTCCTCAAACCGATGGTAACGTTAGCAGTTGGTTGAGAATCGAGTTTGACTGTGAAATCTGCCTTTCCGCCAGCTTCTGTTGTTGATATTTCTTTTGGACTGACAGTGAAACCGGCAGCATCATCATTAGTAATAGTTGTGGTGGCAGTAGCAGTGGCAATTGTCGGTGTAGAATCTAATTTCGAGGGATTGGACAGCGTAACCTCAAGGGTTTCATTGGTTTCGATCGCAGCATCGCCTAAAACATCCAGAGTAATGGTTTTCGATGTCTCGCCCGCGGCAAAATTAATCGTACCAGTCGCAGCAGTTGCACCGGATGTGCCGCCGATGTTGTTGTAATCGCTGGCGTTTGTAGCAGTACCTGCGATCGCATAATCTATCGTGCTCGCCAAATCAGTGCAACCGCTGCGGGTAACAGTAAAAGTGGCAGCAGTTTTGCCGGAGTTTCCTTCTGTAACGGTTGCAACACCAGCAGTAATCGCGTAGTCGATCGGATTAAGCAGAATTGTCACCTTGCTAGCACCCGATCCGATGCGATCGCTATATGCGGAAATGACCCTGTTAAATCCGGCGTAAATCTCGGAATTGACTGGCCCCGTAGCATCAACTTGACCGTTGAGGGCGTAAAGATACGGCGAAGTCAAGCTATTTTTTAGCCCATTTTTGTTATCCCACGCCAGTTGTTCGTTACTGACTTCTAACTCGACACTCGAAGCGTTAGTCACAAAGTTAGGCACATTTCCTGGGGTAAGTTCTCCGCCAGGAGGTGTATTGTAGTCATTGCCGAAAACGCTCATATTGCCGTTAACAATGTTCATCTCGGCATCGCGGCTTTGAGTGCTGCCATCCCCTCCATAGCCGTCGTTTGACCCAGAGTCACCCAGATTTACCGTCCATCCTGACGGGGCTTTGTCGTATTCAACGATAAATTTCGCTTTCTTGATCTTGCCGTCAAAATTGATTTTAGCTACGGCTTCTAACCAACTGTCGCCGTCTGAGTCTTCCGGGGTATTTACTAGAGAAATAAACTGGTTTGGCCCACCAGTAATTGTGCCTGTTTTGAGGTCTATTTGATACGGAATCAGGCTTGAAACAGTACCGTTGGCTTGAATAGTTAATGTGGTTTGAGCGGTTGTATCGGCTATGCCACCTGTAATTGTGTCAAAGTTGAGGATTGCGGTTTCATCGTTTTCAGGGAGATTGTCAGCTTTGATAGTAACTGCAACATTCTGGGTGAGTTCCACACCTGTCGCACCTGCGGGAAATGTAATCGATGTAGGGGAAATGGTGTAGTCAGAATTTTCGGTGGCTGTGCTAGTGGGGTCGATCGCAATTGGTACAATGACATCAGCAAAAGGAGTCCCGCCGCTGAGAGTAACGGGAATATTAACTACTGTATCTGTGCTTCCTTCTATACCGCTGTAAGCAGCCGCACCGAAATTAACTGTATTGCGTGTATTCAGCAGAATAGAGACATCTTTAGAGGTAAAGTTCGGCGTCGCTAAATCCAACTGGCCGTCAGCATTAAAATCTGCCGCAGCGATCGAACGGGGAACATTTCCTACACTAAAATTGACTGCTGTACCAAAACTGCCAGTACCCTCCCCCAACAAAACTGAGACATTGTTATCTCCACCGTTAGACGCGGCTAAATCGAGTTTGCCGTCGCCATTAAAGTCGCCCGCAATTACAGATTCGAGAGATGAGCCGACACTAAAGTTGGTAGCAGTACCAAAATTACCCGTACCATCCCCCAACAAGACTGAAACGTTGTTAGAACCAGTGTTCGATACGGCGAGATCGAGTTTGCTGTCGCCATTAAAGTCGCCTGTAACGACAAAGTGATTCCCCGTCCCCGCACTAAAGTTAACGGGGGCGCTAAAGTTCCCCGTACCATCTCCTAACAAAACTGAGATATTGTTAGTGGCGCTATTGTTCGATGTGACTAAATCGAGTTTGCCATCGCTGTTAAAGTCGGCTGTGGCAATAGTAAGAGATGCTCCTGTATTAATGGTAGCGGGAGTGCTAAAGCTACCAGTACCGTCTCCCAAAAGAATTGAAAGGTTGTTACCACTCAAAGGGGCTGTGGCTAAATCTAACCTGCTATCTCCATTAAAGTCGCCCGCAGCGATTGATCGAGGATTTATCCCTGGACCGAAGTTGGTAGGATTGCCAAAAGTGCCAGTACCTGTCCCCAGCCGGATGGAAACGAAATCGCCGTTAGCGTCACTGAGAGGATTGGCTACAGCTAAATCGAGGTTGCCGTCTCCATTAAAGTCGCGCACTGCACTGAAAAAGGGAATCTCGTTGCCGGGGTTAAATAAGTTGGTAGCAGTACCAAAGCTACCCGTACCTGTCCCCAACAATATGGAAATATCTCTGGAGTTGAGGTTGATCACGGCTAAGTCGGGGAAACCGTCGCCGTTAAAGTCGCCCGTATTAATCGAAAAAGGAGTTGCCGTCGGTGCAAGGCCCGCACTAAAGTTAGTAGCCGTACTGAAGCTGGAGAGAACGTGGCTGTAAGCCGCCAGCACTTCTGGCCGAAATGCTAAAGGTGTTGCAATTTTCCCTGATGTTACTTCTAGGAACCAGTCGCCGCCTTTTGCTGCACTTCCGGTGAGGTTTTGCGAAGCAGCAACCGACGCGCCGGTTAACTCACTCAGGCGTTTTATAAATGCTTTACCTGTCTCGCCTGCTGCTACGTTGCACCCGTACAAAAGAATGTGAGGTCGATTGTTGGGGATTGAGTCGGTTCGTGGCGAAAACCACTGCTGTAGATCATGCCGATCGCACTCTATATCATCTAAACTCAAGCTACCGTCGGCCAGTTGCAAGCTGCCTGAACTGCCGTGAGAAACTATGTGAATGCTGTCAATATTGGTACGAGCGCGTAAAATATCAGTAATTTGGTCGATCGCATCCCGGTTCCCATCCAAAACAACTACTTCCGTACCCGGTGTTACTCCGGCAATCAAACTTTGATAATCTTCAACTTGAGTGTCGATAAAGGCGATCGACCTTACTGAAACTGGAATATTTAAATTTGGCATAATCCACCTGACTGCGGTTTCAAAAAAATACAAAAATTCCGCTATTTCGTGACTGGCGTCCGAAACCATCTATCAATTTTTATTTATACAGACACACCCTTTATCCGTAAAAACCCGGCGAGTCCTCATCTTTTGTCCTAAAAATAACAGTTTTTTTACGGAATATATGTAAATTTTTCTTAAAAAATACCTAATTAATTAAAAGTTTGATAAAAATACGGAAAATACTTAAGTATTATTACTGTAAAAAATGCTAGGTTGAGTTACCACAAATATTTAGGAAACGTAAGTGCAATTGTACAGAAATTTCAAACTCAGCAATTTTGATACATATTTTAGGGTGCGTCAGCAATTAGTCGTGCAGAAAATACAGTCTTCTAACGCACCTACTAAACTTTTTACTACCGCAAGCTCCCATCTATCCCCGCTAAAATCTGCTCGGCTTGCCCGCACAAAGCAGCGTGACAGCAACCGTTACTCGCCAACAATCCCCCCCACTGACTCACATCTCCCCGGTTATATTGCAAAGTAGAACCGTCAAAACGAGTAAATTGACCGCCGGCTTCAGTCAAAATTAATTCCGGTGCCGCTAAATCCCAATCTTTCGGTGCAGACTTTCCCGAAAGAGCAATATAAACATCAGCCTTTTGTTCGACAATTGTCGCAATTTTACAGCCGATACTACCGACAGCTAGTTGATTTTGACAAGGTAGTTTTTGTAACAATTGATTAAAGCGATCGCCCCGGTGACTGCGGCTAGTTACTATAGATAAATCTGCCACTATATTTCGCGCCGAAACCTGCAATTTGACTGCTGAACCGTCCCGACTTTCCATAAAAGCGCCAGCATTTTGCACCGCGTAATAAATCTTTTGCTGCTGGGGCCAAGCCACAACGGCCAATACCGGTCTTCCCTCGAATGCTAAAGCAATATGTACTGCAAATTCCCCTGTCCTGTCAATAAAATCTCGCGTTCCATCCAAAGGGTCAATAATCCAAACCCAACTTTGGGGTAAGGGAACTTTGCCATAAGTTTCTAAATAAGATTTGTAAGTTTCTTCGCTGAGATAGCCAAATTCTGCATTCCCTAAAGCCGACTGCAATTCGTCGAGAATGTAAGAATTGACTGCGACATCGGCGGCGGTGACGGGGCCATCTTTTTTTTCTTGGATGTCGAGGTTAGGAGTGTTGGAATCCTGGCGATAATAGGATTGTAGGATATCTGATGCACTCCAGGCGATCGATCGGGCAATGTCGCTGATTTCTTCGAGAGTTTTCATGAATTTCTTTGTTGTGAACCGCAGATGAACGCCGATTAACGCAGATTTCTGTAGGGGCGGTGCCCCCGTGCCCGCCCCTGGAAACCATACATTAGCAATTACCAATTAATATGAGGATATTTCCATTCATAATAATTGGGAAATACAAAATTAGTAAACGAAACCGAAATACTAACCTCCAATGATTTTACATGATGCCACCAACCGACAGGAATAAAGATAGCCTCTCCCGGTTCCAAAATTACTTCAATAATTTTCGCATCTCTGTAAAGCGGGTATTTGTCATAATCGGGATTTTCGCCGTCCACCTTGCTGAAAACTCCGACGTGATTGTAAAGCAGAGGGGTTTGTTGCGGAGAAATCAATTTAATTAGTTTGCGACCAGACACTTGAGCTAAAATTAAATTAACTGGGTCATGGTGCAGCGGTGTAATCGTGCCTTTCGGGCCGAACCAAAAGAAAACTCTGCCTTTTGTGTCCGTTGGATTTAGGTATTCGGGGAAAATTTCAATGTCGTCGAATAGGGATTTAAATTCCTCTCTTTCCAGAGTTTTGTTATTAGCAACCATGTAGTAGTCGTTGCTAGGCCCGCCCTTGACTACCATCTCTACATATTTGCGGAACAAAACAATTTTTTTGTGATTTTCTATCTTAATTTCGTAATTCGGGTCTGAGTTGCGGTTAGCTTGAATTTGTACCTCTGCATCGCCATATTTTTGCTGCAAATACTCCGGCGTCCACAACTGCAACGCTTTCCAGTTGTGCATAATATTGGTAATAATTACTGGAGTATTTTTTGCGTAGTAATTTTCGAGAAAATACTCTCTAGAAAGGCTGCTTTTGCGTTCGATTGTGCCAAACTTGGAAGACAATGCAGCTAATTGATTGCTAATCCTGAGATGCGATTCTAATTTCTGCAATAACTGCACGTACTGACTGCCTGCTTGAAAGTAGGGATGAGATGATATTTCCCTAACTTCTGCGGTGGCTGTTTCCGCATCTATGCCGGTACTTATTAGTGCTTGAATGATTTCTGCATCGGGTTGATTTAATAATTTGTTAGCCGCCACCCACTGTTTCATATTGTCGGGAAGTTCTTGTTTGCTTGGGGTGAGTAGATTGGGCAAGTTTTGTGTCAGCCATTCTAGGTTAACTTGCTGTTGTTCTGTGAGGGTAATCCGCAAAGGGGGAAGGGTGATACTTAGAGGCTGGGTGTCAGGCATGATTAGGGTATGTTGTTTTGGAAGTGTTTTGTGTGACTTTCACTTGTCTTACTAATATAGCAATTTTGCTAACGAACCGCGAAGGCGCTAAGGGCGCGAAGAAAGAGAAGAGGGAAGTTCACAAATTTTGTCGAGGTTGCTGTCAGGATTTTAACTCAACAAGTGTTGCCAGTTCAAGTTTTCTAGCTTTGAGCGCTTTTAACCGGATAGTTTGGTTAAGTTTAATTTTAAATTAAGCCTTATTCATCCAGGCGCGGGTTCCGAAGTTTTTGCAGGAATGGGAAGCGATTTTAGCCGCTGCGGTGAGAGTATCGATAAAGTAGTTTTGCAATATGTAGTGACAGAAAGCCCCGTGAAAGATGTCGCCAGCGCCTAAAGTATCTGTGGCTTGAATTTGAGGTACTTCTACAGTGCCATAACTGCCATTGCTGAGGTATAAAATAGATTTTTCGCCGCGAGTGATGGCAATATGGGAAATTCCGGATGCTGAGAGATAAGCAAAGACTTGTTCTGAATTGTCGCAGTCTGGCGGATGAAAGTTATCGGAACATACGGCCCATTCTATAAAAGGCAATATTTCCTCTAATCCGGGTTTCCAACTGCCACCGTCGAGGACAATGGGAATGTTTTTTGACTTGGCAAGTTGAGCAATTTCTTTGCTGGCTGCGATTTGATGTCCGTCAACCAGTACAATACTAACTGATGTTAAAATATCCGGGTTAATTGTTTGACTGTCAACTTGCGATTTCGTAGCATTGATGGAAATTACCGATCGATCGCCCGTTGCTTCAGTTACAATAATCGAGGACACTGGCGGCGAGTGCGATCGCCCGGGTTCCAAATCAATTATCCTGACATTATACTCCCCTAAGTCTGCACGAATTAATTGGGCGATCGCGTGAGTACCCAAAACGCCAGCCCATACCGCCGCATTCCCCAAAAAGCTAAAAGTGACCGCAGCATTTGCCGCCGGCCCGCCCGCAGCAATGGTACAATCAGAAGCAACAACTTTCTGATTTTCACCCGGAGGCTTCCCGGCCAAATAAACTAAATCTAAAGTCGCCAATCCCAAAAACAATCCAGTTTTCATATCTGCGTTAATCCGCGTTCATCTGCGGTTAAAAAATCCCAATCTTAAAATGCAAGCAAATCCCACTACAGGAACACTTTACATCGTAGGAACCCCGATAGGCAACCTCGAAGACATGACATTCCGCGCCATCCGAATCTTGCAAACAGTAGACTTAATCGCCGCCGAAGATACCCGCCATACAGGCAAACTTTTGCAACATTTTCAAATCCAAACCCCCCAAATCAGCTATCACGAACACAACCAACACCAACGAGTTCCCGAACTCATCAACAAACTACTTTTAGGCAAAGATATCGCCCTCGTCACCGATGCCGGAATGCCGGGAATTTCTGACCCCGGATACGAGTTAGTCAAAGCTTGCGCCCATGCTAATATTAACATCATTCCGATTCCCGGGCCGACTGCCTGCATAGTTGGCATAACTGCATCAGGATTACCCACAGAAAGATTTGTATTTGAAGGTTTCTTACCCGTGAAAGGTCAAGAACGACAACAAAGTTTAGAAGCTTTGCAAATAGAATCACGCACTATAATATTATACGAATCTCCCCACAGATTGCGGCAAACTTTACAAGATTTAGCAAATACTTTGGGAAGCGACAGACAGATTGTGCTGGCGAGAGAGTTAACTAAAATGCACGAAGAGTTTTGGCGTGGTAGTATGGAAAGTGCGATCGAGCTTTACACCAATCGCGAACCGCAGGGAGAATTTACCCTCGTAATTGCCGGCATCCAAACAGCCGCACCAATATTTTCCGAAGACGCCATTAAAGCAGAATTACAAACATTAATTGCAGAAGGAATAAGTCGTTCCCAAGCCAGCCGCCAACTAGCGCAACAAACATCCCTCCCCCGCCGCCAAATCTACCAAATCGCCCTCACAATAGGCGACAGTTAATGATTATAATAGAAGGAATGCACGACACCGATTTTGACACGCATACACGGATTAATTATTGACCGTGAGGCAGCAGTCAGAAAAAAGACCGAAGTTGGAAGAATACCTACAATCATACTAGAAAAACTTATGGCACGCGGCAACTACGAGCGACACAAACCATATTTACGCAACCCCCACATCAACAAACCAATCGCCGAGATTTATGCAGACTTAGACGCCTTTACGTGGGAGATATTTGAGGATCAACCCCACCGCTTCGATACCGTCAGTTTTTACGTCTTGCTTCCCCCATTGATGTACGAAGGAAAATTCATCAAAGGAATTTACTTCAGCGAAGCAGTCGAACTAATCAACAAACTATTTCCCGGATTATCATCAGTCTTTCATTCCTTTACCTATGCCCCCTGGATTGGATATTCTTGGGCACCGATAGCCGATGCTTACTCCAGCTTATACAAAAACCCGCAACGGGATAAATGGTTTCGCGAAACTTATCCCGAGCGCGCGCACAAACCAACTATACCCTTACAAGACTGCGACTTCATCAACGAATACTGGATTTCCCCCAGGAACGTCCCTGAAAAAGACATCGATTTACTCGCCGTCGCCCGAATTTCCGAAGAAAAGAACTTGCCAACAATTGCCAAAGCCTTAAAAGTTTACCGCCAAAAATACCCGCAAAAACCGATAAAATTAACAGTGATCACCGGACACGACTTTGATCCTAGCAACCTGAACACTCTCGACGAAGGCGCCTTAAACGAATGGCGACAAATCGAGACAATTTTAACCAATCCCAAGGACTACATCAGCTTAGTACCGAGAGTAGACTACTACAGCGAAATGCCGCTGTATTATTCGCGAGCAAAAGCATTTGTACTCGGTTCTCTCCTCGAAGGAAAAAACCGAGCCATTATGGAAGCCATGAGTTGCAACGTACCAGTAATTTGTTTCCAAGAATTCAATCAATACGCCAGAGGAGACTCGCCCGTTTTCCCCGAAGGTGCAGGGCTTTATGCTAAATTCAACCCCGAATCTCTCGCCGATACTATATATACAGTATTGGAAAATCGGACAGAATTCAGACCACGATATCAGTATTTAAAGCATTCCGGGCGCAAAAACTTTTTTAACACTTGTATAGACAGTTTTCCTTACTATCAGCACAACATTCCCGACTACAAGCCCGGAGATGCGATTAACAATTTGTGGCTAGATTTAGCAGTTCAGCAAAATTATCAAGTCAGCTTGAATAGCTTTTTGTACGGAGGTTCACCCATTTCTCACCTGCGCGGAATAAATGCGATTCAGCACAATCTCGGCGAGTTAACAAAATTTAAATGACAGACGAAAATAGCCTGAGTCTACTCACCCTAAGATTGTGCTTTTGCAAGAGATTTATTTTCTACATCAGGCGTTAATTTCCATTCAGAAGCTAATAAACTTAATGGAGTTTGATATTCAGTGGGATTTATAATTGTCTTTAAACTGGCTTTTTGATATTCTTTAATATCTTCATGTATCTTGCTTGCTAGTACCTCCGCTAACTTAACAGGCACGGCATTTCCAACCATCTTGTAGCCATCAATAATATTTTGATATTTCAAAATAAAATCATCCGGGAACGTCTGTATTCTCGCACATTCTCTCACAGAAAGCCTGCGGTAAGGTCTAGGTGAAGTGGGGTCGAAACTGCGTTTGTCTTTGCCAACGACAATCATTTTGCTAGATTGAGGGTGAAGAGGTGCGTGTCTGCCACTAGCCTGGATTGTAAAAGAAGGTTCTAACCAACTCCTAACTCTATTTCTGGACATATAAATACTAGAAAATCCAGTATCTAGATATTCATGGTTAGGAACTTTAAGGTTAGAGTCTTTTGGTTTCTCCTTATATGTAACTTTCAAGGGTTCTATAGATTCCAAATTACCGATAACATCCCTAAGAGTTAAAATTTTACTTCTCGCTTCTGGAAACTCAAAAAAAGCACTCATTTTTTCATGATAGCCAATGATGATTACTCTTTGACGATCTTGAGGAACTTCAAAGTTTTTAGCATTCAGTAATTTGTATGCAATTTGATACCCTATATCTTTAAACTGCGATAAGATATTAGCGAAAGCCTGTTTGTGCTTTGCTGCTAATATGCCACTCACATTTTCAGCAAGAAAAAACAAGGGTTGTTTTTCTTGTACAATTCTAATGTAGTCATAGAATAGCTGACCCCGACTGTCATTAATACCTCTTTGAGCACCGGCTTCGCTCCAGCTTTGGCAAGGTGGTCCACCTATTATGCCTATGCAGTTCGGTATTTCCTCAGATTTAATGTTTCTAATATCTCTCTTGTCTAGTCGAGTGCTAGGATGATTCAATTCATAAGTATCCCAAATAGTGCGATCGTACTCATTCGCCCAAACAATATTAAATCCTGCTTGTCGAAAACCCAAATCCAGCCCACCACATCCTGCAAACAGAGATATGATATCCATAATGCCTTTGCCTTTAGTGTTAGATTTTGTACGTAATAATTTTAGCAGGTATGAGGTTTACAGGATTATCGGGACATTTAATCGGCTGAGTATTAATATTAAATCCTGGCACTGATATGGATTCGATCATTGTTCTGCTGTCAAGTGGAAAAGACAAATATTTACTTTCCTTCATTATGGCGATTATCTGAAAATTTTTCTGGGGGTTAGATTCTATATCTATATAATCAAAAACTTTAGAAGGATTCTTTATTACCCACATTCCTCTAATTCTTAATTCTGTTATATTTAATTTGTCTACTTTATTCACTCTCCCTAACTCTTTTGTTTCGCTAAATTCGACATCGGGAATTGCATTAATCCCAGTGACTATTTGGTCTCTAATTCCTTCATAATATTCTTTGCTAGCAGCATAGCAGTCACCATAAATAAACCAGAGGGTTTGTAGATTTTCTTTTGTATTGTCATCACTGGTGGCTCTAATTGCATAAACAATATCCTTCTCTGTCCATGTTTCACAATCACGACACGCTGAGACAATTTGTGGATTGTCAGAAAACAATTTTGATTTTGGATAGGAACTATTTAATTGAATCGTTGCGCTGGAATTTTTTATTTTACTTACTTCTATGGCATCACCATTTCTGATGATTAAATCGGGAGGATTATTCTTATTGCCACGCATCCAAGAAAATAGTTCATCGTACTTTTCAAGTTTATTGCTGAGTTCCGGTTCATTTATCGTATTGGCAAAAGCATCCTTGACAAAATGCTCGAGTGCATCACCCACAGCATTAGTTCTATTGTTCCTTTGGATTTTATAATGACTGAGTAAGTCAGGTATAAGGTTATTGATAATTGTAGCGATCGCTTGCAGTATATTTGTCATCTGTTATAAAAATTAGAGGACTCAATTTAACTAGGGTCAACCATAGCAGATATCCTCAATGAATGCAAGTTCCCTCCTCCAATCTTACCAACATTTCGGCGTCCATCTTGGGCTAGAAAGAATTCACCAACTTCTCGAAAAACTAGACAACCCCCACAAACAAGTACCCATTATCCACGTTGCCGGCACCAATGGCAAAGGTTCCGTTTGCGCTTATCTCTCTTCCGTACTAGCAGAAGCAGGCTATCGAGTTGGACGCTATACATCCCCGCATTTAATCGATTGGACAGAAAGAATTTGCATCAACCAACAACCGATTTCCTCAACACAATTGCAGCAGTGTCTCCAACGAGTTGTCGCCGCTACTCAAAACAACACCGAAACTCCCACTCAATTTGAAATAATCACCGCCGCAGCTTGGCTGTATTTCGCCGAACAAAAAGCAGACATCGCAGTCATAGAAACTGGATTGGGCGGTAGATTAGACGCGACTAACGTTTGCGAAACACCTCTCGCTAGCGTCATCACTTCTATCAGTCTCGAACACTGGCAAATACTCGGCCCCACCGTCGCAGATATTGCTGGGGAAAAAGCGGGAATTCTCAAATCAAAGTGTCCGGCAGTTATGGGAGAATTGCCAGAATCAGCTAGAATAGTAGTAGAAAAACGCATTCAAGAATTAGATTGTCCGGCAACTTGGGTAAAACCAGCAATAGATTTAGGACAAGGATTCGCCGAATATCAGTTTAATCAAAATGCGGTTAAAATAAAATATCAATTGCCGCTGCTGGGAAAAATTCAATTAATGAATTCAGCAATTGCGATCGCAACTTTGCAAATTCTCCACAACCAAGGATGGCAAATTTCCCAAACCGCCATCGAAAACGGTATCGCCAAAACCCAATGGCCCGGAAGACTCCAGCAGACAACTTGGAAAAACCGCAATATATTAATTGACGGCGCGCACAACCCCGCCGCAGCGATCGCACTGCGCGAATATGTCGATAATCTTAACAGTTCCCAACCGATTAACTGGGTAATCGGCATTCTTGCGACTAAAGACTGCGATGATATTTTGAAAGCATTACTCAAAAAGGGCGATCGGCTTTACCTAGTACCCGTACCCGATCACAACTCCTCATCCCCCGCAGAATTAGCTGCCCTAGCTCAAATTATCTGTCCCGAATTAACTCTATGTCAAGCCTTCTGCGACTTAACAACAGCTTTAGATGCTGCTGTTACAGGTGACAACCTAACAATCCTTTGCGGTTCGCTTTATCTCGTCGGCTATTTTCTGCAACAACAACAATCCCAAGCTTAAACCCATCAGAATTGTGTTTCTTCCTCAGTAAAGATAGGAGGCCACAATTCCGAAACGGGCAATTCCCAACCGGGAAAAAGTTCTGCTACTGTTAAGATATCGCCATTTCCTAAAACAGTCGGTTCACCTGTAGAGCGATAAATAGTCACTGTTTCTTGATCAGGATCGATCAGAATTCCGACGATCGCACCCAGCTCTATAAACTTCAAAACCTTGGTTTCTATAAGCTTAATGCGATCGCTCTGAGATTTAATCTCAACCACCAAATCGGGGACAAGTTCTCCAAAATACCGCGGACTTTGGCGCAAGCGGGCGGCGCGCACAAAAGAAACATCCGGTACTTTGACATTCGTATCCGGCATGATAAAACCGCCTGCGGAGTCAAAAACTCTCCCCAAGCGACGGGGATTTATCCAAGCGAAAAGAAAGGCGATGAGACGGCTACTGATTTCACTGGATACGATGTCTGATGGCCCCATAACTGAAATTATCCCGTCTTCTAGTTCAATTTGGTAATCTAAACCCGCTTCGGAAAAAAGGGTTTGAACTTGGTTTAAATCTTTGAGCGTCATCGCTGGCATAAGAATTTTATCCTATTCTGAGCTGAGCTTTGATTTTAACACGAGTCAAATTTCTGAATATTTGAGGAATTCAGGCTATACTCCTACAAATTATCAATCAAGCTGAATTGATAAAGGCGATCGCACGGGATAAATAAACTCGGTTTCTGGGATGAGCAAGCCTTCTTATCAACAAACATTTACTTCTAAAATATTGGAGATTGTCTTATCCAGAGTTCTCCTCCGACTCCGCCTTGTGAAGAGGCGATAATTTCATCATTCGATAATAACTTAAAAGCTTATATGCTGATATATATGGCGGCACAATTTGCCATGATTTAACAATATGTCAAATTGCCTAAAAAAGCAAGGGGCTAGAGCAAATAAAATCCCGCCCCTGCTGCAATTCAAAACTACCTTTGATCCCAAGCCTTAGCCGCATCAGCCACAGCCTGTTCTACCGATTTCTCCTCCAACATTGCCGCCTGCAAATTGTCATAAATCGCCTTTTGCAGCTTCTTAACATCCTTGAGAGGCGGAATCAATAGCTCGGCGGAACTCAACCCAGAAGCACTAACAACCCGAGCGCGATCGGCTGCAGGAGCGTCAGCCGGAACGTTCTTAAAATAATCGTCCTTTAAAGCCTCAACCGTAGAAGGCAAAACATTAGCAGCCTTAGCAAAAGCCAACTGATTTTGAGAATTAGTCACGTACAAAGCAAACTTGACAGCATCATCAGGGCGCTTGCTGTCGCGGGGCACAACCAAATTCATCACCGCCACAGTCTTCTTGCCGGTTTCCCCCGTAATTTGAGGCGCAGCAGCCGAAACAGCACCAATACTAGGAGCATTCTCAGCAATCGCCTTCAAAAACTGAGGCCCGGAAGCCAACAAAGAAGTTTCCCCAGCTTGATAAAGCTCGATCGCCCTGCGATGTCCCTGCACCAAAACATCCTGCGGCAAAAGTCCGTTCTTGTACAAATCTACCCAATACTGAAAAACAGCTTTGCCCTTAGCAGTATTAAAAGCCGCCTTGCCTTTAGCGTCAATCAAAGGCACACCCATCTGCACGAAAGATTGCAAAACTTCTGCCGAATCTTCCGGCACAAAAGTCACAAAAAAAGCAAACTTACCAGTCTTTTCCTTCACCTGCTTGGCAACAGTTGCCAACTCGGCATAGGTAGCCGGAGGCTTAGCAATTCCAGCCTTCTTCAACAACTCCGTATTGTAAATAGTTACCCCAGTCGTGAGATACCAAGGAATGCCAAAACTCTTGCCGTCGAGTACGCCAGCTTTCCAGATATTTGGCAGATAGGTCGATCGAACTTGCTGCGGAATCCGAGAATCCAAATCCAGCCAAGCATTGCGTCCCGCCAACAGCGAAGCAAAATCTGGATTTAGGTTCACCACATCCGGCGCAGTTTTCGCCGAAACAGCCCCCAAAATCTTGCTTTCCATCGCCGACCAAGGAACGTCCACCCAGCGCACCTTCACCCCCGGATTTTCGGCTTCAAAACCGGCGATCGTCTTGTTGAAATACTCAGTAAACTGAGGTTGAAGCTGCATAGTCCAGAACTCGATTTCCTGCGTATTATTTGCCTGGGAATTAACAGCCGGCTTGCCGCAACTCACCACCGCAGCCAGCAGCAGCCCTACCAGTCCAAAAACAGCAAACAGTTGCCAAGATTTACGTTTCATAGAATAAAATTTGAGAGTTATCGGAACCGTCAGACAAAAAAGCGTGAAGCGAAGCTATCTTCCCGCAGGGGTTCCCGTTCCCCGTAGGGGTTCCCGTAGGGTAGGGTAGGGAATCGCCCGAATCAAGCGCGATCGAGTCAGTAACAAAGTTTTGTACCTGGGCCCAGGATCGAGATAGTCTGTTTTTGTGCAGAATCGGCAGGTTTTCGGTCGATTCTGCTGGAATTTATTGACATTCGCAGCAGAATAGCTATTGTCAAGTAAATTGGATAGCATAAAATCGGAACTAGCGATCGCGCAACACAGACGGAGCTGCGTAGCTACGGCGGGATACCGAGATTACAGCACTCTTGCGGCAGTTGGAAACCAACCCTCCAACACCGGGCACGCTGAATCAGGCTGGCCAACAACAAAAGAAAAAAATAGCAATTATCGGCGACCCAATCACATGGTTAACTTTTTCAAAGGTCTACTTTCCCAACGCCAGCCAGGAATCGGGATCGAAATAGCCCCAGACCGCATCAACATCATTCAGCTCGAAAAGAAAGCTCAGGCATTAAAATTAGGCATCCTAGCCTCCATAGAAGTTCCAGAAGACTATGTACAAGAAGGACAAATAGTCGATCCGCCCGGAATGGCAGAACTAATACGTACCGTCCTTGCCGACAACAAAATCAAAGCCAAGCGAGTAGCCACAGCCATTCCCGGCCGCGAAGCCGTCATCCGTCTCATCCCAGTTCCTGCAGAGCTCAACGAAGAAGAACTGCGGGATTACATGAACGCAGAAGCAGGACTGTACTTGCCGTTTCCCAGAGAAGACGCCGACGTAGACTATCAAAAAATAGGCCTTTTTGTAGATGACGACGGAGTAGAAAAAGTACAAGTCGTGTTAGTAGCAACCCGCAGAGAAGTTACCGACACATACATCGAAACATTCAAAGAAGCCGGACTGATTATAGACGTATTAGAAGTAACCAGTTTTGCCCTAATCCGCACCCTCAAAGAACAACTGCAACAATTTTCCTCCCAAGAAGCAGCAGTTCTCACCGCCATAGAATTTGACAGCACCGAGTTAGCTATAGTAGTGGACGGCATACCTCAGTTCAACCGTACCATCCCGATCGGCACCTACCAAATCCAGACCGCCCTCAACCAAGCCATGAACCTGCCGCCAACCAGAGACACCAGTGAACTGCAAGGCATGACCCTGCCCGTCACAGATACAATGGGCGCATCGGGAGACGCCAATCCGGGAACAAATGCGATGATAAAAGTATTGGGAGAACTAGCAGACGAACTGCGCCGCTCAGTAGACTTTTACCTCAACCAGAGCGAAGAACTCGAAGTAGCGCAACTGCTGCTAGCAGGCCCAGGAGCTGCGATCGGCAAACTAGACGAATTTTTTATGCAAAGATTAAGCTTGCCCGCATCTCAAGTCGATCCCATCGAAACCCTAGGACTCGAAATCAGCCAAGAAATTACCCCAGAACAGCGAGCAGGTTTAGGAGTCGCCCTAGGTTTAGGACTAAGGGAGGTTATGTGACCTAACACTTTTAGATGAGAGAAAAACAGATTTGAGAATTTTAGGTAAAAACCCCTTCCAAAAGAAGAAGGCAGAAAGCAGAAGGTAGAATATTGGAGGTAGAAGATAGAAGGTAGAATATATCTGAGGTAGAAGCAGCCCCTTCCTTCAGTAGAAGGCAGAAAGTTGTTTCTTTCTTCCCTAAATAAATCCTTCACTTGTACCAGCAATCTTGGGTTCTGTCTAAAATCTCAAATTTCAAATTTAAATCTATAGCAACAGCCAAGACTGTTAGGACATTCTTAATTCCTGAAACCTAAACGCTAGATCACTTTTTCCTTCTACCTTCTACCTTCTACCTCGTGCCTTCTACCTTTTACCTTGTGCCTTCTGCCTTCTACCTTCTGCTATAAAATCGAGTGAAGCCATGTACAGCCTAGATATTAATTTTCTCAACGACCGTCCCGACTACAAACCCGTTGCAACCAAAAGCCCAGCTAAAAAAAGTTCCGGTGGAGCCAAAGACCAACTGCCCATATATGGGGCGACGCTGTTTGCCCTTGGCATCATCGCCGCAGTCATGGGCGCCTGGTGGTGGGCGACTAACGAAAATACCAGCTTGGCCACAAAACAAGAAGCCATCGACCAAGAACTGGCCAAGTTAAACACTCAAGCCAACACCATCAAAGCCATCAACGCCGAAACCGACCAAGTTACCGCCGAATACAAAGCATTAGCCGGAGTATTCGACCAAATTAAACCTTGGTCGGCGATGCTGCAAGACCTCAGTGCCCGTACTCCGGCGGGAGTGCAAATTGGCAAAATCGAGCAAATCGACCCGAGTCCCTCCCCCGTTGCAGCAGCACCCCCACCCCCTGCTCCAACTCCCGCAGCCTCCCCAGGGGCGAGTCCGTCTCCAGCAGCCAGCCCCACCCCGGCAGCACCTCCCCCCGCCGTCGTCCCGCAGCAGGCATCAAAAGTACAAATTTCAGGGATAGCCAGTACCTTTGCTCAAGTTAACGACTTTATGTTGCTAGTCCAGCGCTCTCCTTTCTTCCTTAACACCGATACAAAACTGATAGCGGCCACATTAAAAAACAACCCCGCACAATTACAAGTGCGTAACGAAAACGCAGCACCAGCAGAACTTCCCAAACTGCGACCGGTGGTGGAATATAAAATTGAAACGACACTCAGCCCGACGGGGGCCTCCGAGTTGCTCCCCGAGCTGCGAAGCAAGCAAGCAGACGGCCTAGCAATACGGATAGAAACACTTCAAGAAAAAGGAGTGCTAGAACCACAAAAACCAGAGGTGAAAAAACAATGACAGCAAATCAGTTTATTCCCAGCGGCGCACAAGCACAAGAGACAGGGGGTCAGGAAATATTCGGCATTAAGCTGACACCCCAAGTCCAAGCAATCGGCATCGCGGTTCTCGGCCTCGTCATTGCCGGTGGCATTGGCTACCAGTTCGTACTGCCCGAATTCGAAAAAAGAGACGCATTCAAGCAAAAACTTAGCGAAAGCGAGCAAACGCAACTGCAATTGCAAACTCAAATTCAAAAAAAGGCAGAAGCAGAAGCAAAGCAAGAAGAAGCAAAACAGCGCCGGGCCAACGTGACGGCAATGTTTGCCAGCGACGCCAGCGCCAACACGCTTTTGCTTGACATGACCCAACTCGTTAATAGAATCAACGCCGGCGTGCAAGGAGATGACCTCAAGGCTAAAATTACCAAATTTGAGCCGGATATGCCCCCAGCAGCAGCAAACGCCGCGCCGGGAGCTCCAGACCCTGATATTCTGGCGGATACCTCCTTCGGGCCGTCCCTGGCTGGCAAGCTCAGACGCAAAAAATTTAAGGTAGAGTTTGAAGGCACTTTCGCTCAAACCCGCAATTTTATGCGTAACTTGGAGTTGATGCAGTCGCTGTTGGTAGTTAGGAATTTGAAATCTGAATTGCTAGCATCAAATCAGCCAATTGAGGTTGATTTTTTGAAGGGGAAAATAGTTCCTGTGGAGCAGCCGCCAACTAAAATTAAAACTGCTTTTGACTTGCACGCGCTGCTGCCGTTAAAGCAAGAAGAAAAACCGCCAACTCCGGCTCCGAGTCCTGGTGCTAAGTAGCGGTAGTTGGGCGGATAGATATTAGCTATTGTTCCCAACTTGCTTTTTCACAAAAAAAGAGAAGGCAGAAGGTTTTATTTTGAAGATTGAAGGTAGAAGTAAAAAAATATGAATGCCACAAAAAAAAATATATGGCAATCAAAAATTTGCTCTAGAACCTACTTTCTTCTAATACCAAGTTTCCCAAAAAGGGAACTGTAGGATAGTTTCTAACCATTATGTCAGCGGTTATTCCCCTCGAAAATCTAAAATCGAAAAGGGCATAATTTCTGCTTTTAAATAGACTCGAAGCGAGAATCTTTCAGTCAGTTTAGCAGCTAGCGACAAAAGACTGCGAACAACAAATACAAATTGTAGTTGAGGAGAGAACGTGAAACAGCATCTACGGTTAAGTGGAGGACTCTTATGCAGCGTTGCAGGAGTTCTGATCGCCCAAGCCCCCGTCTTGGCAGTGCCGACTCAAGTCACAGGAGTGCAAGTAAGTCAAGGTAATAATGGCGTAAATATTGTCATGGCGACAGAAAAGGGCGATCGCCCGCAAGTTTTCGCCATCAATAACGGGAATACTTACCAAGCCACAATTATCAACACCCAGCTTCGCTTGCCACAAGGCAACAGCTTCCGTCAAGATAACCCCGCTCCGGGAATTTCTTCAGTAGAAATCAGCCAGGTAGAGGCTAACAGCATCCGCGTTGTGGTAGCCGGCACCAACGGAGTTCCCAACGGACAAATTGTTCCGGGACAAGGCCAAAGCATCGTCCTCAGCGTTGCCGGACAGGGTGGTACAGTACAGTCTGCCCAAACTGCACCCCCGCCGCCTCCGGGACTGCCGCTGAGCCAAACAGCTCCCGCGCCGGCTCCCCAAGTCCGCACCTCGCAAAACTCAGGTGTGCTGCTGCCAAATCCCGAAGTTACTGTTACCAGAAACGATCGCCCCCCCCTCCCCAGCGAAATACAATCCCAGACAAATCAGGCGGCGCCTTTCCAGCCGCGGGCCGTGGCGCCGCCCTTGGGAGATATCGCAGTGTCTAACATCGCCCCTGGCGCGGGAAATATTGAACTGAGTTCGGGAGAACGCATCCCCCGCTTGGTGCTGCGGGATGCCCCAGTCCGGGACGTTTTGGCTCTGCTGGCCCGCGCTGCTGGATTGAACATCGCTTTTACAGGCGGTGCGGCCCCTGGTCAACCGGGTCAGCCCGCAGTGCCTGGTCAGCCGGGAGCCTCCGGCTCAGATGAAGGGCCGAAAATTTCTTTGGACATCGAAAATGAGTCGGTGCAAGATGTCTTTAATTACGTGCTGCGGCTCAGCGGACTGCAAGCTAACCGCCAGGGGCGGACGATTTTTGTAGGGACTAGCTTGCCGATCGACTCGCGCAATATTATCATTCGGACTTTGCGGCTCAATCAAGTTCGGTCTACGGATGCAGCTAACTTTTTGAGCGCTCAAGGCGCGGAAACTCAACTGCCGATTACTCGGGTGACGATTCAAAGCGTGGGCCAGGGAAATGCGGCGCGGGATGTAGAAATTAGGGAACCGGACATTAAGGCGATCGGCGCTAGGGAAGGCACCGGGCCGCTCTTGCTGAGGGGACTGTCGGTGCTGGCGGATTCTCGCCTCAATTCCATCACTTTAGTGGGAGACCCGCGCAAAGTTGACATGGCTGTGGCTTTCTTGACGCAGCTAGATTTGCGTCGCCGTCAAGTGGCTGTCAACGTCAAGGTGATCGATATCAACTTGTTGGGAGACAACAGAACCAACAGCAGCTTCTCTTTTGGAATTAATAACAATTTCTTTGTCAATGACGGCGGGGTGGCAAGTCTCAATTTTGGCGGCATCAATCCGCCCAGTGGGACTGACCTTGAGGGGATCAACGCTCGGCCGATCGTCCCCAACCCCCTAGGAACCCCGGATGTTTTCTACGATGCGAACGGCCGGCGTATCGTGCCATTTACAGGTCAAGGTCTCGAAGGTCCCGCCAAAGGTGTTTTCCTCCAGCCGACAGCCCCAATTACTAATAACCCCACGCGAGTTGGAATTACGGATTACGAGCCTGGATCTCGGGACGCCTCGGGAAGTGCAACTTTCGGCCTGTTCCCGCTGTTCCAGTATCCGAGGAGGTTCCTGTCGGCGTTGCAGGCAACTATTCAGAGCCAGAATGCCAAAATCCTGACCGATCCGACTCTGGTGGTTCAAGAAGGAGAAACGGCGAATGTGAATATTACTGATGAGGTGATTACTAACATCACGTCCCAAACCCAGAGTACCGGCAATACAAGTACCACAACGGTGACGGCCGTCAAAGACAGGGCTGGTTTGCAGTTGGGGGTGGCGATCGACCGGATTGACGATAATGGCTTTGTCTCTCTGCGGGTGAACCCGATTATCAGGACACCTGGCGGCGAGCAAAACCTGGCCACAGGCGCGAACACCAATACTATTAGGCTGCTGGGCGAGCGATCGTTGCAATCAGGCCTAATTCGCCTGCGGGACGGTCAGACTTTGATTGTTTCGGGGATTATCCGCGATGAAGAACGGGTTACAGCGAACAAGATTCCGATTTTGGGAGATTTGCCGATTATCGGTTCGCTGTTTAGGAGAACCAGTAAGGCCAACCAGCGGGCGGAGTTGATTGTATTGCTGACACCGCAGATTTTGGATGATAGCGATCGATCGAACTTTGGCTACCAAAACAACATTAGTCCCGACGCGCGCCAACTGTTGCAGCGCAGTCAGCCGGTCCAGCCGAGACAGTAGGAACAAAGGAAAAATGCCTTGCTGTCAACTTTCCACGCTCTTTCCCCTGAGTCCGACAGTCCTACAGTCCGACAGGGGTTGAAACCCCTGCCTCAAAGCTTTAGTCCTCTTTTAGAGGACTAAAGCACTTATTAGTCCTATGCAAGAGGAGTATAAATCACTCTTTCAGTCGTCTTCAGACGACTTCAGCTATGAGACAGGGACTTCAGTCCCTGGCGGGTTTCGGGAGAATGAAACAGCCCGACCCCACGGGGGAAAGAAAGAGGGGAAAGGAAGAGGGAAGAAGGAAAAAAATTTTCCTTTAGCCCTTGACAAATTACATTTTATTCCTTCTATTTCTCCTTTTTTAAGGCTTTCAAATCCACCGAGGCGAGAAATCTTCTCTCCAAGGTGGTATTTTTTTACCTAAATTTTGGGATTAATTAAAAAAATTGTCCAAATCCATATAAATTAAAGGTTCCACCGATCCATAACGGTCGGCAAGACTTTAGAATAATGCAGTGAAAATTAGATGCTGTGGGGTTTTCAGCAGTTAGAAACAAAAATTCCTTTTCTGACCAATTATCCTAGGGTAATTGGTATTGAGCAGGAGTTGTGATTCGGGGAAGCGGACGGGAGCAATCGGGAACCACCCAAACCTCCCAATCCACACCTCAATCGAGTTGATAACTCACGGCTAATAGTTGAACTAAGTCTGTTTAACGTAATTTTGCAAATCCAGAAGGAGTTCGCAATGAACAAAGGTGAATTGGTTGATGCAGTCGCGGAAAAGGCTAGCGTGACGAAAAAACAGGCAGATGCTGTTTTGAGTGCCGCCCTCGAAGCAATCATGGAAGCTGTCTCCGATGGCGACAAGGTGACGCTTGTCGGTTTTGGCTCGTTTGAGTCGCGGGAACGCAAGGCTCGCGAGGGTCGCAATCCCAAAACTGGCGACAAGATGGAAATCCCGGCAACCAGAGTTCCTGCATTTTCCGCAGGGAAGTTGTTTAAGGACAGAGTTGCACCCCCGAAAAACGCAGAATAGCTGGCGAACTGAGTCTTGATTAGACCTGTACACGGTGGGAATTTAGCTTGGGCAGCCGCACTGGCAGGCTGCCCTCCCTCTGCTATTCTCGATTTTTCTGCGAGTATCAGTCCTTTGGGCCCTCCTGAGTCGGCCCTGGCTGCGATTCAATCAAACTTGAGCAGTCTGACGGCTTACCCAGACCCGGATTATGGGGAGCTCAGGACTGCTTTGGGGGAGGCTTTGAATGTGGACCGGGATTGGATTTTGCCAGGGAATGGTTCGGCGGAATTGTTGACTTGGGCGGCTTGGGATTTGTCGAAGCTGGAGGCGACTTATTTGGTGACTCCGGCTTTTGGCGATTACTGGCGGGCTCTTTCGGCTTTTGGCGCGCAGGTACTCAAATGCCATTTGGATCTTAAATCTTGCACCATTGTCAAGAACGAGCAAGATGCCCATTCCACAAAAGATGAATTTTCTTGTGGAACAGGCAAGATGCCTGTTCCGAAACAAGTAATTGAGAAGGGTGCGACATCTCAGTTGGATCTGAAATCGTTGGACGCGGAGGCTGGAAGCCGGTTAGTAACTGATGATTTGTCGGTTTCTAACCCTTCCCTTGTCTCCCCTTCTCTCCGTCTCCCGGTTCCTCTTGCTCTTGATGCCGATCATCGACGAGGTTTGCTCCTGAACAACCCGCACAATCCTACGGGTTTGCTATTTGGTAGGGAGGCGATTTTGCCTTATTTGAAGCAGTTAGGTATGGTGGTGGTGGATGAGGCCTTTATGGACTTTCTACCGCCTTCTGAGCAGGAAACTTTGATCGATGCTGTTGAGGAGTTTCCGAATTTGGTGATTTTACGATCGCTCACTAAATTCTATTCTCTGCCGGGACTGCGGTTGGGCTGCGCGATCGCCCATCCCGATATTCTGCGCCGCTGGCAGTTGCTGCGCGATCCTTGGCCTGTAAATGCTTTGGCTGCTGCTGCTGCTGCTGCTGTGGTGCGAGATACTGTTTTTGAGCGGCAAACTTGGGATTGGCTGCCTGTTGCTCGCCGAGAGCTATTTGAGGGTTTGGCTAATTTGCCGGGTTTGCAGCCTTTTGGAGGGGCGGCTAATTTCTTGTTGGTTGAGTCGTCGATGTCGGTTTCTTCAATTCAAAAAAGTCTGTTGGAACGACACCGGATTTTGATTCGGGATTGTTTGAGTTTTCCTGAGTTGGGCGATCGGTTTTTTCGGGTGGCTGTGCGCTCAAGGGCGGACAATCTGCGGCTGATTGCTGGACTTGCCGAAGTTATTCGTTAGCTGACAGTTGACAGTTGACAGTTGTCAGTTGTCAGTTGACTCTTTACAATAAATAACAAATAACTCATAAATAAATAACAAATAACTCATAAATAAATAACAAATAACTCATAAATAAATAACAAATAACTAACAAATAGCTAACAACTGACTTCTTTATTTATGCTTGACTATGATTTAGTGATTATTGGTGGAACTCCGGCCGGACGTTATGCTGCTTTGACTGCAACTAATTTCCCGGCTCGCGTTGCTTTGGTGGAACCGCTAAGTAATTCCCAAGATTTGCCGACAGGGGGGAAAGAGTCGATCGACCTTGGTTTGAGATACAGCCAAACTTTGAGGGAGGCTGCTCGTTTTGCCCAGCAGATAACCCGCCAGCAGTTGGGGGTTCGCTGGGAAGTCGCTAATTCCTCTATGCCTATCAAATTGGGGTTTGACGGGGTTCTCAAGTGGGCCGAGGGTGTTGTTTCTAATTTGTCAGAAATTGACGATCTCGGCGTTTTGGCTGCTCGCGGGGTCGATGTTATTTTTGGCAGCGGCGAGTTTGTGGCGAAACCGGATTTGGCTTTTGTCGCGGGCGGTAGGAAATTGCGATCGCTCTGTTATTTGCTGGCTTGTCCAACTCTGCCCACGATTCCCAATATTGAAGGACTTTCATCTGCTGGCTTTTTTACTTCGGAAACTGTCGGGGAATTAGCAAAACTTCCACAGTTGCCTAAAAGTTTGGCTGTAATCGGCGCAGATCCCAGCGGTGTTGAAGTGGCTCAGACTTTTGCTCGGCTGGGGGTTGCTGTCACTTTGGTAGTGAAAAGTTCGCACATTTTGGCTAAAGAAGACCGGGAGGCTGCTGGGTTGGTTCAAGCTGCAATGGAAGCTGAAGGAGTGCGAATTCTGACTGCGACTGAGGTGACTCAAGCGAGGGTGATTGATGGTAAGAAGTGGATTCAAGCTGGGCCAAGGGCGATCGAAGCTGAGGAGATTTTTCTGGCCGCCGGTAGAGGACACAATTTTTCATCGTTAAATCTCGAAGCGGCTGGGGTTAAATTCAGCAATCGCGGGGTGATTTTAAATGAAAAGCTGCAAACAACTAATCACCGAATTTACGCGATCGGCGATCTTGCTGGGGGTTATCCGTTCCCTCACATCGCTAATTGCGAAGCTGCGGTTGCTGTGAAAAATGCTTTGTTTTTGCCCATGTTTCAAATAGATTATCGCGGGATTCCTTGGGCGATTTTTTCTGACCCGCAATTGGCGAGGGTGGGCTTGACTGAAGCGCAAGCAAGGCGCCGTTTTGGAGACGATCTCATTGTTTGTCGGGAATATTTCAAGAATGTTGAAAGAGCTCAAATGTCCGGGGATACAAGTGGTTTTTGTAAGATTGTCGGGCGTCGCAACGGGGAGATTTTGGGATCGAGTATTGTGGGGCCACAAGCTGCTGAGTTGATTCACGCGATCGCATTGGCTGTGCGTCACGGGATGAAGGTTGAGGCGATCGCCGAACTTCCTTATATTTGGTCGAGTTTTTCGGCAATTAACGGTCAAACTGCTGCTGTTTGGGAGTCGCAGCGCTTGGGCAGCAATACTTTTATGCAGAATTTGTGGGAGAATTTGTTTCACTGGCGCAGGTATTGGAAGTGAAACAATCAAAGGGGTAATTTGTAATTTGTAATTGGTAAATATGTGAGTGGCAAAATATAATTGATTTGGGCTAATTCCATAGTCTAGTTACGAACTTTTGCATTTAATGCCTGATTCACTTATTAGATTGGGCCAGCTTGTTGTGGCATCTCGACAAATAATTCTGCTAGCGATCCCATGAATCCCAATTTATCCCAAATTTGACACACAAACTCAATTTTTTCTGCTTCCGGCTTTAAATTCCGCTGCGATCCAATTGTATTAATGACATTAAATTATCACCTAAACTATACATTAACATTTAATAGGCGATCGCATACAAGCATTGGTGTCAAAAATACTCTTAAGTACCTGATTAGTCTCTTAAATTCCTCTTCTATCAACTGCTGTCCTTCACTCAGCCGTAGCCTCCTTCATTTTCTACTTAGTCTTAACTCAAGTATAAACAGCTCTTACATAAACAATTCAAGTATTGTTTTAAACTCGTGCTTTCATAAGTTGAACCACAAAGTATATTAAGAAAAATGTAATACACTGAATACCACAGCAGATAGAGCGACAATAGTAGATATCAACTCTCAGAAACTTCAGGCTTTATAGAAGTAGTAGGAATACGTAGGTATGACTAGCATCACAAATCTTGTTCTAGGATATCACATAAACGAGCAAATATACGCAGGTAATCGAACTCTAGTTTATCGTGGCATTCGCTCGGAAAATGGGCAGCCAGTCGCGATCAAACTGCTGCGAAATGACTTTCCCCGCTTCAACGAACTGGTTCATTTCCGCAACCAGTACATCATTGCTAAAAACTTAGAGATCCCTGGCAGTGTTAAGGCATACAGCCTGGAGACTTACCAGAACCACTATGCTCTGGTGATGGAAGACTTTGGCGGAATTTCCTTAAGTAACTACCTTGCTAGCCTCGCATCCGATAGCAACGAACCTCTAGAAGGCTTGCCCGTTAACGAGTTTCTTCCCATTGCCATTCAAATTGCCAACGCCCTTGACGGACTTTATCGCCACCACGTCATCCATAAAGACCTCAAGCCCGCCAACATTCTAATTAACCCCACCAGCAAAGAAGTGAAGCTGATTGACTTCAGCATCGCTTCCCTGCTGCCTCGCGAAACCCAAGAAATTCAAAATCCTAACGTCCTCGAAGGCACTTTACCCTACATATCTCCAGAACAAACTGGCCGGATGAACAGGGGTATTGACTACCGCACAGATTTCTACTCTCTAGGAGTAACATTCTACGAATTACTAACAGGAAAGTTACCATTTCAAACAGATGATCCAATGGATTTGGTACACTGTCACCTCGCCAAACAACCTATCCCAGCCTCAACGATCAACCAGAGTGTTCCATTGGTGCTGTCTGAGATTGTCAGCAAACTGATGGCGAAGAATGCTGAAGCTCGGTATCAAAGCGCCCTAGGACTCAAGTTTGATTTGGAAACTTGTTTATTCCAGTGGCAAGAGACAGGGGCGCTGACTAACTTTAAAATAGGGGAGCGAGATTTGTGCGATCGCTTTACTCTTCCAGAAAAATTATACGGTAGAGAAAGCGAAGTATTCTCCCTGCTAGCGGCCTTTGAGCGCGTCAGTGGGGGAAGCACCGAAATGATGCTCGTTGCCGGTTTCTCCGGCATTGGCAAAACCGCTGTTGTCAACGAAGTTCACAAACCAATTGTGAGACAGCGAGGCTACTTTATTAAAGGCAAATTTGACCAATTTCAACGCACCCTTCCCTTTTCAGCATTTGTCCAAGCTTTTCGCGATTTAATGGGACAATTGCTGTCAGAAACAGATGCTAAAATTGAAGAATGGAAGTTGAAAATTTTGGCAGCTTTGGGCGATAGCGCTGGGGTGATAGTTGAAGTCATTCCCGAACTCGAACGTATTATCGGCTCGCAACCGCCAGTCCCAGAACTTTCTGGCAGTGCCGGGCAAAATCGCTTCAATTTGTTGTTTGAAAATTTTATTCAATTATTCACAACAAAAGAACATCCTTTAGTGATTTTCTTGGACGATTTGCAATGGGCAGACTCAGCATCGTTAAAATTAATTCAATTGCTGATGAGTGCTGCCGATAACTGCTATCTCTTATTAATTGGAGCTTATCGAGATAACGAAGTGTTTCCAGCACATCCATTGATGCTGACCTTAGCAGATATTCAAAAAACTGAAGCAAAGGTGAATGCGATTACCTTAGCTCCGCTCGCTCAAGCAGACGTAAATTGTTTAGTGGCCGATACTCTAGCTTGTTCTACAGCGTTGGCTCTGCCTTTGACAGAACTCGTTTATCAGAAAACCCAAGGCAATCCATTTTTCAGCACACAATTCCTTAAATCTTTGCATGAAGATGGGCTAATTAAATTTAATTTTGAAGAGCGGTATTGGCAGTGCGATATTGCCCGAGTGCGAACCTTGGCACTAACAGATGATGTAGTAGAATTTATGGCACTTCAGTTGCGAAAGTTGCCAACCCAGACACAGGAAGTTTTAAAGTTAGCTGCTTGTATTGGCAATCAGTTCGATTTAGGTACTTTAGCAATTGTTAATGAAAATTCGCCCGTAGAAACCGCAACAGCTTTATGGAAGGCACTACAAGACGGGCTAATTTTACCCATTACCGAAGTTTATAAGTTTTATCAAGCAGAGGGGAATAGCGAATCGGTAATCGGTAATGGGAAGGAATCTGACCAATTATCATTGACCCATGACCAATTACCCAAATATAAGTTTTTACACGATCGCGTCCAACAAGCAGCCTATTCTCTCATTCCTGAAGACCAAAAGCGCTCTACTCACTTAAAAATAGGTCAACTGCTGTTAAAGAATACGCCAGAAGCCGATCGAGAAGAAAGAATTTTTGATATTGTCAATCACTTAAATGTGGGAGTTGAGCTAATTACCCCGGAGGCAGAACGGGAGCAATTAGCAAGATTGAATCTGGTTGCTGGAAAGAAAGCCAAAGCTGCTACCGCTTATGCTGCTGCGGTTGAATATTTCAAGATTGGCAAGGAATTACTGACAGCCAATAGTTGGGATAATCAATACGAACTAACTTTAGGGCTGCATACCGAAGCAGCAGAAGCGGCATATCTCAGCGGTGACTTTGACGGGATGGAAGAATTAGCCTCAGTCGTGGAAAGCTGTGCCAAAATACTACTGGACAAAGTGAAAGTATATGAAGTACAGATAGAAGCTTGTATGGCGCAAAATAAGTTACAGGAAGCGCTGAATACGGGACTACAAGTTTTAAAACTGTTGGGGGTAGAGTTTCCCTCGGAGCCAAATCCGTCTGATATTGGGCAGGCATTAGGCGAAACTGCGGCAATTTTGAACGAGAAGCGAATTGAGGATTTAATTGAGCTGCCTCAAATGAAGGAGCCCTATAAACTAGCAGCCATAAGACTTTTATCAAGTATCTTTGCTACTGCATACCTTGCTGCTCCTGCACTGTTGCCTTTGACTGTATGCAAACAAGTACAATTATCCGTCCAATATGGGAATGCTTCCGTTTCTCCCTTTGTTTACGCCAATTATGGTTTTCTTCTTTGTGGAGTTGTGGGAGATATTGATTCAGGTTATCAGTTCGGTCAATTGGCTTTAAGTCTAGCGTCAAAGTTAAATTCTCAAGAAATCAAAGCCAAGACAGCTTTCGTAGTAAATTTCTTTATCCGACATTGCAAAGAGCATCTCAGAGAAACCTTAGAGCCTTTGGTGTCAGCTTATTCTAGCGGAATGGAAACAGGAGATATAGAATATGCAGCCTATAATTTATTACAGTCTTCCTGTTCAGCTTACTATAGTGGCAAAGAACTCGCTCTCCTTGAAAGAGAGATAGCAAGAAACAGAGATGCTATTGATAAAATTAAGCAAAAAAAGCCGCTTAATTATATAGAGATTTATTGGCAGGCTAGCTTGAATATGCTGGGAAAAAGTAACAATCCCTGCATTCTAAAGGGTGAAGCCTACGATGAGGATATCAAGTTGACGGTTTACCAGCAAACAAATGACCAAATAGGATTTGCATACATATATTTACACAAGTTTTTACTTTGTTATTGCTTTGAAAAATACTCAGAATCGATTGATAATATCGCTCTAGCAGAGAACTATTTAAATGCAGTAATAGGAATGCCCGTTGTTCCTGTTTACCATTTCTACGATTCTTTGGTGCGGTTAGCGGTGTATTCTGACACTCCACAGTCAGAACAAGAGAAACTTCTCGACAGAGTACAAGCTAATCAAGAAAAAATGCAAAAATGGGCACATCATGCCCCCATGAATCATCTGCATAAATTCTATCTAGTGGAGGCAGAACGGCATCGGGTGTTAGGCGAAAAAATAGAAGCGCTTGAGATGTACGACAAGGCTATTGCTCTGGCCAAAGAGAACGGATACCTCAACGAGGAAGCACTGGCTCACGAACTAGCAGCCAAATTTTATTTGTCATGGGGCAAAGAAAAAATTGCCAAACCATATTTAATTGATGCTTACTATGCTTACGCTCGTTGGGGAGCAAAAGCAAAGATTGACCATCTAGAACAGCGCTACCCCGAATTGCTTGCTGTGATCCTGCAACAAGAGCGAACTCGCCAGAATTCGAGCGAAACAGTTCATACATCCACCCATAGTGAATCATCCGTATCTAACACGAATAGAACAATTATCGGTAGCACCAGCAGTTGGGGCTTAGTAGATTTGCCGACAGTTATCAAAGCTTCTCAAGCTCTATCTAGCGAAATTAAACTCGATCAATTGCTCACTACCCTCATGCAAGTGGTGGTGAAGAATGCCGGAGCACAAAGCGGAGCATTAATGTTGAATGAAGAGGGAAACTGGAGGCTCAACGTCCACTGCACAAATCGTCAAGACTGCCTTCTGCAATCAATTCCGGTTGAGGAGAGCGAAGTAATTCCTCTGAGCCTGCTCAACTACGTCAAACGTACAAAAGAAACCCTGATTTTTGATGATGCGAGCAATCAACCAAGATTTGCATCTGACCCCTACATAATCCAACACCAACCTCAGAGCCTGCTGTGCACTCCCATCAGCGAGCGAGGGAAAATGATGGGGATTTTGTATTTGGAAAATAATTTAGCAACAGGGGTATTCACGGGCGATCGCGTCGCCATCCTCAATATCCTGTGCTCGCAAGCAGCAATTTCCTTACAGAACGCCCGACTGTATCAGCAATCCCAGGAATATGCCCAAAAACTAGAGCAGTCTATCCACGACCTCAAACAGATGCAGTTGCAATTGGTACAGGGTGAGAAAATGTCTGCTCTGGGAAATTTAGTCGCAGGTGTAGCCCACGAAATTAACAATCCCGTAGGCTTTATCGCCGGCAACTTGCAACCCGCTCAAGAATACGTCGGGGATTTATTCAACTTGATTGATTTGTATCAAGAAACATTTCCCAATCCGGGAGGGGAAATTGAAACAGAAATTGAGGATATGGACTTGGAGTATTTGCGAGAAGATTTGCCCAAATTAATTGGCTCAATGAAGGAAGGAGTCGATCGCATCCGCAATATCAGTACGAGTTTGAGAACGTTTTCCAGGGCAGATAGCGATCGACCAGTTTCTTTCAATATTCACGACGGACTCGAAAGCACTCTGCTAATTCTCAAGCACCGTTTAAAAGCCAGCGAGTTCCGCCCTGCCATTGAAGTTGTGAAAGAGTATGGTAACTTGCCCCTAGTGAAATGCTTCCCCGGACAGTTAAACCAGGTATTTATGAACGTACTGGCAAATGCCATTGACGCTCTGGAAGAGTCAAATAAGGAGCGCACTTTTAAGGAAATTAAAGCCAGACCTAATCAAATCACGGTTCAAACTGCTCTGAGCGAAGATCACAATCAGGTTTTGATTCGCATTAAGGATAATGGAGTGGGGATGTCGAACTCAGTCAAGGAAAACATCTTTAACCACTTATTCACCACCAAGTCTGTGGGTCAAGGAACTGGATTAGGATTGTCTATAGCCCACCAAATTGTTGTGGAAAAACATGGAGGTACGTTACTCGTGAATTCCTCCCTCGGTCAGGGTTCGGAGTTTGTGATTTCTATTCCGGTATGAGCAGTTTGTGCTAGGCTTTAACGCATAGAACACCGCCTCCAAAATCGGAACCCCGTTATTAGAAGAAAGAGGACACGGGGAACGGGCAACAGTCTCTTTTGCTCTCAGGCTAGGAACTAGCGACTACAAACTAGCGAAACAAAGAATCTAGACTAATTCCCCCATCCTCCGCCCGCACCTTATTAGTGATTGAGACAGCGGTTTGGAACCGCCCGCTTTACCAACACTCTTCCCTTTTTTTGTGCCCTGTTTTGAGTTAAGAGTTTCCTTGAGATTTTAAGCCTCTACCTTACCGAAATGAAAGCAGCTATCATGCTACTGAGATTGTGGAGCTAAATTTCATCCTATGATAAGGCGCGCGCACCCTAGGTTAATAAGGTGCGCGCTTGACGCTTGACGCTGAGATGTACGGAGAGGGTGGGATTTGAACCCACGTTAGAGTTACCCCTAAAGTAGATTTCGAGTCTACCGCATTCAACCGCTCTGCCACCTCTCCAAGTGATTTGAGATGTGAGCTAAAAGTATTTTACCGCACAGTGCGCCAGATTGTAAATCTTTATAAAAAAGAAGTTTGATTTTCTTCAGATTCCAAAGTGGTCTTAAATCCCCCTGCTGGAGTCCACTGGAGGGCTCCGTCGCGCCCTGTCCAGAATATTTGAGTTTTGCTTTGGCGCAGTTGGGCTGCGGTTTCTGGGTCGATTTCGTCAGCAGATGCGATCGCCACTTGCGGCGCAACTGCGCCCAATAACTCAGCCGTCAGGGCTTTTCCTGACCACCACAGCACTTGAGCCGGCTTCAAGGTTCCCGTTGCGACCAATTGTTTTTGCGCTTCCGGTGTCATTTCACCGACGAGCAACCAAGTTCGATTTCCCACCAGGAATTTTACCACCGGAATCTCCGCATTCACCAACTGCAACCGGGTCGAACCCAGATCAACTGTACTGTTAGTTTCTAAAGGAAAGTAAACGCCTTGGCGAGACTGCACAGCCGTCATAAATTCCTGATTGTTGCCACGGTGAATTTGTTTCGGAGCATTATTATCATAAAATGTTTTAATTGGCAAGCGTTCTAGTAATTTTCCCCAACCACTGCTCAAACCTAAATGACCGTGAGTGGCGATCGCAAAATTCACAGAATTAACTCCTTGCTGCTGCAAAAAAGGCAACACTGTAAACCTCACGGTATTTTCATCACCGCTATTAATTAGCGCCACTTTTCCCCTATCTTGAATTACTAAAACAGGTTCGCCAGATGTCGCCAGCAAAGTAACTTGAAATAAAGATGCTTGAACGTGCCAAGCTGGCAAAACTATGATACTTATTCCCGCCACCAGCGCCAGCGGTAAAATCCAAGCTGCAGAAAAAACCGGCAGCGCAATAACTCTGCTTTTCCCCTTCTTCCCTTTACCTTTTTCCTGGTTTTTCCCTCTGACTGCTTCCGGCTTCCGTCTTTTTTCTTCCTTCCTTTTTCTATCCGTTACATCCCGTACATTGCTCGTTGCCGAACTTCCCCCGATCCAAACCCAGCAAATTAAACTGTAAAGCGCTATTAGCTGAAACACCGATACTTGACCGACAGCTACCGAATTACCCGGTAATTGCGAGAAATATTCGGCGATCGCAATTAACCCCTTTGCCGGATAATCGAGCAGTTGCGCTAAAACACTGCCAGCCGGCGGAAAAAGCAATCCCGCTAAAGCGCTAACCATCCCCCCAATACTCAAAATCCACAGCAAAGGAGCCGCAATAATATTAACTAAAATGCTGTAAGGTGATACCACACTAAAAACATAAAGTAACAGCGGCAGCACCCAAACTGAAGCGGCGATCGGAACCACAATAATTGAAGCGATCGCGGGAGGCATCCAGTCCAACTTTGCCATCAGTGGCGGCGTTGTCACTATTAACCCCAAAGTCGCCAAAAAGCTCAGTTGAAAACCTAAATCCCAAATCCACAAAGGGTTAACCAGCAGTAAAATAGTAGCAGCAATTAACAGCAATCCCAGCGGCTTAACTTGGCGGCTCAGCACCAAAGCAAATAATGTTCCAAATCCCATCAAAGCAGCGCGGCATACTGAAGCTTCAAAGCCAGTTAAGCCCACGAGCAAAAATAAAGCACCGACACCAAAACTAAATTGTAATTGTTTGGAAAAACGTCTGGTTAAACCTATAACTAAAGCCAAAACCATTGAAACTTGAGTGCCGGAAGCTGCGATCGCGTGTGCCAATCCAGCCTGCACAAAATAGTCGCGGATGTTGTAAGGTAAATCTACCGCTTGTTTGCCGAGGGCGATCGCACTGATTAAGGGCCCTTCGGGAACATTTAACTGCGATAGCTGCGATCGCACGATCCGCTGCCGCATCGCCTGAATTTTTGATGGCTGCATCCCGCTGGGCTCCAAGAAAGCAGCCGTTTGGCTGTTAACTCGATTTACATCCGCAATCGCCTTTTCTCTCGTCCAGTCAATTTGACGACCTTTGAGTCCGACAAAAGCCCCTTCTCTGGCTAAATATGCTTGAAAATCAAAAGCCCCCGGATTCGACGGCGGCTGCGGTTTGTACAACGAACCCACAACTGCGATCGTATTGTCGGCGTACAAACCCGTTGCTTGCAGCACGGGCACTGTAACGTAGAGTTTGCCGGATACTGAGCGGTTTACGACTGCTCCTCCCTCGCCGCCGTTGATTTCGCTAACTAAATCTGTTTCTAGCCAAAATTGCGATCGACCCGATCGAGTCAATCGAGGCGTACTGACAACTCTACCGCGAACTGTCACTGCCACTTCCTGAGTGTTCCCGCCAGCCGGGATCAGTTTGCTGATGTCATCTACTGCCGGTTGGGGCGATCGAACTGCAAAATAAATGCTAGCTAGAAATGCCACCAAACCCGCCACTGCCCACACCCCTTTCGCTCTCGGCAGCCTTTCCAACAAACTCAACTCTTCCCTCGTATCTAAGGGCTCTTCCAGAGAATTTTCTTTTTGTCGGCTGCGTCTTTTCTTAGTAACTTTTACAGAATTTAGAGTAAATTTTCGCAACAATTTCGGCATGGCGATTGCCACCGCTATTCCCAAAGCAAGTATCCCGTATCTCCCCCAAGGAACCGCTGTAGAAATCAATCCCAAAATGTAGGCAAGACAGAAAATGGCACCCGTTGCTTGATTCATTAATTAGTAATTTAGAGGGGGAATATTTCAGGGAAACCTATGCACTCCTTACCAAAAAAACCGGGTTTTTAAACATAGATAAAAAGCTAAACGCTATGTATTTAGATAAAAAACCCAGTTTCTGGCTACCCGTGCGTAAGTTAGGGCAAAATTTCTTTCCTTACATTCTTTCCCTTCCCCTTCCCCTTCCTCTTCCTCTTCTAAATAGACAGCCCCAATTTTAAACCGAAAGCCGCGTGCAGCACCATAAGTGCAAGGGCTGTCGTGCCTAAATAAGCGTGAACCGCGCGCAGTGCCAGCTTATTGCCCCCAAAACCCGTTAGCGAAATCAAGCTGCCAACAGCCAGTAAAACCAGCACTGCCGAACCTGTCCAAAAATGCGGACTTTCCATCACAGGTTGGTGCTGCATCACCAGCGACAGCAAGCCGCCTGTATAGCCCAAAGCTAGAAACAGAAACATCCAGGGTGCAAGCTTGCGGTGATCCGAGCGACTTTTGAGTGCGACATCTTTATCGGCGGCCAAACGTCCCTGCCATCCCGTATACCCGACAAAACTGCCCATCGCCACCACCACTATCCCCATCATTACAGGGTGTCCCCAATGGGTAATTGGTTCGGGAATTCCCAGACTGCGAAATTGACTGGCGATGGGTTCTAGTAGTTCGCTGAGATTTATCATTTGCTTGAGATTCCTAACTTCGCGATCGCTAATTTTGATTTAACCAACAACTTACTCTAAATAGCAATATATCGATCGCGATTTTCAATCACTGTTTCCAGCCACAAGTCTGTATAAAATAAAAGAGCCGGACACAGGAGAAGTGTATTCCCTAGCCTCAGCAGGGGAGCGGTCATTTCATGTAATTTGAGCTGAGCAGTATCCAGTTTTTTGTCCCCACACCAGTAAGAGGATGCTATTGCAGACGGCGCTATGATTAAGCCTTACCGATTTTTGCAGCTAATTGCTCAACTGCTCGCCTACGCTTACTCAGCACTGATTGTCAGCTATCTGATTCTGAGACTGATCTTTTGGGACAGGCTGTGGCCGATTGCCTTGATGGGGGATTTTGTTCCTTGGATTTTCTTGCCAATCTTCCTGCTGCCAATTCTAGGGTTTTTTATCATAAAGAAACGCTGGTTCGCGATTGTTTCCTCTGTCGCTGGCATCTGTTTGCTGGGTTGGCTACACGTCACCTACTTTTCTCCCCAGCAGACGAACATCAGTGATTCCCAGCCAACCCTCAAGATTTTTTCTCTCAACCTCGGCTGGCATCACAAATCCCCACAAGCTTTGGTCAACCTAATTGAAGAAGAAAAACCAGACCTCATTTGTTTGCAAGAAATTAAGGAGGATTACGCCAAAGAAGTATTCTCTAAGTTGGCCGCATTATACCCGCACAACCTGGGGCGCGGATACCATGTGATTCTCAGCAGATATCCCATTCGCTCTTTCCAAAAGTTAAAGCTAGCCGGTGGGAACGAACCACAGGAACGAGCTATTATCGCAATGAACCAGCAAGATGTAGTTCTTTATAACATTTCAACCACCCCACCGTGGTTTCGCCAGCATAAAATTTTGCCTTTCCTCAAAATCCCAGTTTACGAGTACGGCGACCGACCGGCACAAATTCAAGATTTAGTGCGGCGACTCCAGAAAGAAACGCTGCCGACTATTGCTGCCGGGGACTTTAATCTGACTGACCAATCTCAAGACTACTATTATTTGAAAGCGGTTATGCAAGATGCTTTCCGAACAGCAGGAGTGGGTTTTGGCTTTACTTTTCCGCACGGGTGGGATCTGAGTTTACTGGTTAAACAGTTAAACTGGAAATTAACTTTTCCCCTGGTGAGGCTTGACTATGTTTGGTATTCTCACCACTGGGGGGCAAAATCAGCCAATGTTTTACCGCCAATTGGTTCAGAGCATCTGCCGGTGTCGGCCCAACTGCGGATGCAACCGAAATTTGGACGAGTGTAGGGGGTTGGCAACACTTTGGTGGGGCAACCACAAGGGCATTGGTATCAATTTAAGCTCCGCGCCGTGATGCTGTTGGCGAATCCGTGAAGGGTGACACCTCACATTTGCTCCCGTCGCACCCCTCTTAGAGCGTGCCCGGATAATTGCCCGCAATTAATTTTTCTATCCTTCTTCCTCTTTCTTCTTCCTTTTTGGCGTAGTTGGCGTCTTGGCGGTTCATTATTAAACCCCCCAAAGAAACAAAGTATTGATTCGCCAACAGTCTCATGGAATGCGCGACTATACAAACAGGGAATTTTAGACAAATGAAGATGTTTTCAACCAAGCACAGACGAATGGCTCGAATTAAGCCTTACTGGCTTTGCACTTGACTGCTGAATCGCCCGTATGCCATAGCCCTGGGTCTGCGCTTCACCCAATCTTCACAGCCTCATTCTCACTCTGGATGTTAAATCCTACCTGCCTGCTCAAAGTTAATTTCAATTCCTTGACTTTTGAATGCCAAAGTTAGAAATTAACGTCGCAGCCGACGAACACTCCCACTTCTACATTTTGCTAATCGCTCTCAAGGGAGAACCAAGTCCTGAAAAAAAAACTAGAGGTTCCAAGTTTGAGACTTCTGGCATAAAGTATGCCGTCTGCCCAGGCTCACTTCGATAGACTGAGCGCTAAACCGTCTGAAGGCACCCTGATAGCACCCTTGTCTGTTGAGCAGCCATCGCTGTGCACCTAAATGAACCCTCTCAACTAACTCGCTGGGGATTCGGTTTTAGCAGACAAGCACCCACTTTCTTGCGTCGCCTTCCTCGGAACCGTGCAATCGCTACACTCACTGCGCCGTCGCTAAAGTAGCTTCCGAAGGTTGGATTTGATACTTTACGAGATTTGCCAGTTCTTGTAACTGATTAATCGCTTCTGCACCTTCTAGTTTCATCAGTTCGCGGTCGTCCCGCATCTCAGTCCAAGTGATACCGTAATCTGACACTAAAAATCGAATCAGATGGTTGTCCGTCAAACTGACCATAAATGAGGCACTGTTCATCTGACCCCCGCAAGTGTAGCAGGATGCCAGATACCCCCGATGCTCTAGCACGATCGCTAAAGCTTGAAGGTTCATTACCAAATCTTGAACGAATTTACGGTGTTGTTCTGCAAGTCTCAGAAACACAGTTCTCCTCCTATCACCACACCGTGTATTTTACATCCCATTTAATAATTTCTTAATAAGTGGGTATTTAGGTGCTGGTTCAGTATACGTTTAGTATGCTCAAAAAAAATCGGATTAGCGACCTCTTCAGCCTACCTATACTAGATTAACCGAGTTGTGATCGAAACGAAGTATCAGCAGCGACATTCAGCCAAAACAGGCTCTAGCGGGGTACTCCAGCCGGAAAATTTGCCTGCTGTCACGGGTGATTCAGCCGTCGGAGAGCCCAAAGATACAAATAACTAATGATAGTAATGAAATTAGTTAAGTATAAGAGTTCAATCACCCTGCGGGTACTCGTCCCAAAGCGTCGTCGTCTGCCGCAAGCTCCGAAAATCGCCATTCCCCAAAATCAAGTGATCCAGCAGCGGAATCGACAAAAACTGCGCTCCCGCCAGCAACTGCCGCGTCAAAGCAATATCCTCCGGGCTGGGTTCCACAATTCCCGATGGGTGATTGTGCGAGATAATCGCCCGCGTCGCCCCCTGGCGGATCACCTCGCGAAAAATATCCCGTGGGTGAGCCAAAGTTTCCGTTGCTGTGCCGATCGTAATTACCTGAGTACCCAGCAGCCGATTTTTCACATCCAGCAACACCACAGCAAAACGTTCCTGAGACTGCCACATCAAATCCTGACTCAGGGCATCCGCCGCCGCTTGCGGAGAGTCAACCACAGCCATTTCCGGCGGCCGCGACTGAAACACCCGCTTTCCTAACTCCACCGCAGCCAAAATCGAAGTTGCCTTGGCAGGGCCAATCCCGTGAATCTGCGTCAACTCCTGAACGCTAATAGTGCGTAGCACAGCCAGAGGATCACGGTGGTGCAAACTCAACTGATTTAAAATATACTGTCCGAGCCCGACGGCGGAAAGCTTGCCGGGTCCCTGACCAGTACCCAGGAGAATCGCAATCAATTCTGCAGTCGCCAAACTTTTCGGGCCACCCGCCATCAACCGTTCCCGTGGCCGTTCACTCGTTGGCAAATCGACAATTCTCAAGCTGTAAGTCATAGCTGCACCCGCACCGCAAGCTCAACAATTAGACAATTTTAGCCGATCTATTTGCGTTCTTCAATTCGTACAATCACCCAAAAAAGCCTTCATCATTAACCGAGGCTGTTGGCAGAGCAAATCTAACCTAGCGTTTCGCAAGCGATCGAGTCTCGATCTCGATCGAGCTTAAAAGGATCGCCCGGATATGCTTCTAAAACTCGCTGCGCTTCGGCCTGAGTCGCAAAGTCAGAACAGTTGCAATCTGAGTTAACGCAACTCGGAAAATCGGCACTTTTAACCTTCGGTTTAGAAGACTCGTAAATAACTTTCTTGGTATCTTCCTTTGGCTGCTGTGCATCAAGAGCAATCTCTGCGGTTCGTTCAACAGATTTGACTGAAGATGGCAATTTGCGATCGGGCCTTGGTTTGGCAAGTGCAGGTACCTTCGCAGAAATGGCAGGTTTCGGTGTTGGTGTCGGCGTTTTCACAGTCTCCGGCTTCAGTGTCGGCGCTGCCGAAAGCGGTGACGGCTTAGCGGTTTGAGATGATACTAACGGATCGCTTGGGGCCGAAAGCGCCACCGAAACTTCCTGAGACGGATTGGGTGCGGTGACGCCAACAAGTACAAACGAAGCCGCCATCAACCCGCCGTACATCGCGATCGATCGCTTGCGGGTTGGTGCGCCCACCCATTTCGGATTAACAATACCCAGAAAGAAGGCAGGTATCGACAATAGAAAGCTTAAGACGAAAAAATTAAACATCGCAACTTTTAACAGTAAAAAAGAGAAGTAATCCAGGACGCAGAAACCAGGTTTCTTTTCCCAAAATCCGAGGTGAAGCACGAAGGATATCTGTTTAAACAACCCGATTTCTTTAATTTCTGTGCGTAAGTCCTGAGAAGTTAACTTCCTTATTTATCAGCAGGCAACTCACAAATCCGTAGGATTTACGAAGTAAATATAACCCTAGACACCGGACGCTGGTGAAACTCGGTTGGTGAGTGTATTTTTCCTTACTAAACCCACGATTTTTTCCTAGAGTTCGCGAGCGCACTCCGACGCCTATAAACCGGGGTTTTTAATTGCAGTAAATGAGTAGAACCAAGTATTTTTATTAAAAAACTACGTTTCTCGCCCCAACCGGGCGTAAGTCCTGGTAAAATTTCTCGTAATGCTGGCAGAAAAGTGAGATGCATACCCAGCTACGTTCAGCGCAAAGGTGCGCTTACCGTAAATTCTGGCCATTCAGTTGAGGCCAGCAGCCCCGAGGAAAGTGGTTGCGGCGGCTTAGGTGCTGTAACTCCAAGCAAAAGGAACGAAACTGCCATCACTCCGCCGTACAAGGCAGCCGAGCGCTTGCGATTTCCCTGTCCCACCCATTGAGGATTTAGCAGACCCAGACAAAAAGCCGGCGTTGAAAACATGAAAGTTAATACAAACAAGCTGGACATAAGGCACCTCCGACTCGCAAACTGCAGCGATCAATTAATGTTCTCTCCACTTAACATCTCAAAAAATCCGCTAAAAAAAGTTATAATTTAGAATTTATGACTTTGGACTTATTGCCTCTTATTAAACAATAATAAAACTGCTTAAATCTCTTACTTTAGATAGTGGTTTAAAAAAATAAGAGCTTTTTACCGAACCCCAAAATTCAGCTTAAAATAGAAACTAAATTCCTCACTCAAAATATGAAAGTCCGCTTTAACGTAGTCCGCCAAAATCAAAACGAGGCTCCCCGGGTTCACACTTACACCCTAGACGTTGAAGAGAGCAATACTATCCTCGACTGCCTCAACAGTATTAAGTGGGAACAGGACGGCACTTTAGCTTTTCGCAAAAATTGTCGCAATACAATTTGCGGCAGTTGTTCTATGCGAATTAACGGTCGATCGGCATTAGCTTGCAAAGAAAATGTCGCCAGCGAACTCGCAAGACTACAAAAAATAGCTGATTCCAGCTCAGCAGAAAAGCCGGCCGATTTCATCCCAGAAATCACCGTCGCCCCAATGGGAAATATGCCGGTAATTAAAGATTTGGTTGTTGACATGACCAGTTTTTGGGACAACCTAGAAGCAGTTGAACCCTATGTGAGCACAGCCTCGCGAGCAATTCCAGAACGCGAATTTCTGCAAACTCCAGAAGAGCGATCGAAACTCGACCAAACCGGCAACTGCATCCTCTGCGGCGCTTGCTATTCGGAGTGCAACGCCCGCGAAGTCAACCAGGAATTTGTCGGCCCCCACGCCCTCGCCAAAGCTTACCGCACGATCGCCGACTCCCGCGACAGCGAAACCGAAAATCGACTGGAAAAATACAACGAAGGCACCGCAGGCGTTTGGGGATGCACCCGCTGTTACTACTGCAACTCGGTTTGTCCGATGGAAGTGGCGCCGATGGATCAAATTGGTAAGATTAAACAAGAGATTCTCGATCGCAAAGACGACCAAGCCAGTCGATCAATCCGCCACCGCAAAGTTTTAATCGATCTCGTCAAAGAAGGCGGCTGGATAGACGAGCGCAAATTTGGCATCGAAGTAGTAGGAAACTACTTCCGCGACGTTAAAGGTTTGCTGAGTCTGGGTCCCTTGGGTTTGAGAATGATCGCTCGCGGCAAGTTCCCACTGTTCTTTGAACCTTCAGAAGGTACTGAAACCGTGCGAAATCTGATCGAATCGGTTCAAAGTTTAGAAAAGTCAGCAGATTAGTGATCGGCTGTCATTTTCCTGGTAAATTACAAGTTGTGCGATCGCAAAGCTTCCCCAAAGCCATCACTCAAAACACGAAACTCAAAACTTTTAAATGACTGCTAAAACTCCTCCATCCCCAAAACCGACAACCCCAAATACCCCAAAACTAGAACCAGCCTTTGGGTGGAATGCCTATGCAGAACAAATCAACGGAAGATTTGCGATGGTGGGGTTCGTGGGACTTTTGCTGCTAGAATTCTTCACCCGTCAGGATTTTTTTACCTGGCTGGGCCTGCGTTAAATTAATCAAAATCAATTAAAAAAGGAAGCTGAAAAATTATCTATATTTCAGCTTCCTTTTGATTTTTAAGAGTTATTTAAAATACAGTTAATCAAATTAAAGGTACAATATTATAACATTTATAGTGGCATAAAAACATATGAATTTACACAAGTGGATAGTAGTTGCTTGTAGTGCGATCGGTCTAACATTATGTGGAAATAGGCTTGGAGCGTTAGCAGCAGAAACGCAACCGGGAAACAGTGGACGAACATTTACTGATTGGTGTCGTGAAAAAGCTGATTTGAGTCCTGAAGCTAAACGTACTGTTGAGGTACTGTTGAAGACAGCAGGGACTACTTAGTGCGATGCCGCTAATCAGAGACTTTCGACTCTCACGAAACTCGACCTCAACGGCAATCAAATCAGCGACATCAAACCGCTAGAATCTTTGACTAACCTGACTTGGCTCGACCTCAACGGCAATCAAATCAGCGACATCAAACCGCTAAAATCTTTGACTAACCTGAATTATCTCTACCTCTATAAAAATCAAATCAGCGACATCAAACCATTGCAATCCTTGACCATTCGTAACAAGTTAAGCCTGTATGGCAGTTGTCAAGGGGATTTCAGAAGATGTCTCAAAGAAATATTGGTTCAG
>NZ_JAUBQB010000046.1:0-54878 GCF_036701035.1 Microcoleus sp. Pol7_B2
AATGAATCCCAAACATCTCAAAAACTGGTTTGCTAATTGCTGCTACTGTACCTCATAACATCCGGAAGTGCTGTAATAGTCCTCTTCAGAGGACTTCAGCTTTGAGCCAGGGGTTTAAACCCCTGCAGGACTGCACCGAAAGCGCATATTTGTTGACAGCAATACTCCTGATTTTACCCTACTTTTCAGACTTGATACAACTTCCAACTAGCCATCGCCAACATTCCGTAAATAACAAACTTTAGCGGGCGTTGAGGCATAATTTGGCAGAATTTAGCACCTACCAAAACTCCCGGCACCGAACCCAACCAAATTGGCAATACTAAACTCCAGTCTACTGTTCCGAGGCTGAGGTGTCCCAGAGATGTAAACATCAACAAAATTGCCGCCTGGGAAATATCTGTACCCACCAATTTAGAAGTATCCAGGCGGAAAAAAGCAATCAGCAACAGTGCAAACATCGCACCGGAAGACACGCTAGTGATTCCCACTATGCAGCCTAAAATTGCTGCTGCACCCACAGTACAAAAACGACCATAATTAGTATTTAAGTCCCATTCAGGGGGCGAAGGTAATTTAAAATTAGGGAAAAATGTTTTGACCACTAATTGGGTCAGCGATAAAGCGACAATTAGGGCGATCCCTACTCCAAGAACACGCAGCAATATGCTGTCTAAGTCCTGACTGCCGCTGGATTTGATGCAGTGTAAAATCCACACGCCAGTCAGCGAACCGGGCACGCTACCCAAAGCCAGCCACTTAACTATTTGCAAGTCGAGGGTCCTTTGCTGCCAGTGTTTGAAGCCACCAACAACTTTCATCAGTGTAGCAGCTACGACATCCGAACTAATAGCAATTGATGCTGGAATTTGGAAAACAAAAATTAACATTGGGGTGATGAGCGAGGCTCCGCCAACTCCGGTCAAACCAACGATAATGCCCACAAAAAAGCTGAGAAACGATAGTAATAAGTAGTTCACGGTTATGCCCAAAAACTGTGTATTTAAGCGCTGCCAACCAACAAATAGATAACTTGGGCGGCTACAACAACACAGCTACACAGGCTAAATCTCACTTGCATTTCAATAAGTCTTACCAAAAATTTGTCTTTTCAAGGCTTTTGACTAGCCGCGTTTTCAGGAACAATATTATTGGTAAAAGTAAGTAAATGCAAATAAACAAGACTACAGAAATTGTAGTGTCAAAGCTCCCTGATTTTCTTATATGTACCTGTGTAACTGATGAAAAACCCTGGATTCATTTATGGGGTGTATATTCGGCGTTCTACCTTGAAGTGACGAGCGTCACAGGTAAAGCAGAGCTGAGGTTAACCGACTGCTGGCCGGCAAAGAAATCGGGAGTTTCGAGAACATTAAAATGAATCAATGCCACAATGACAAGAGTGAAGGCGGTTGATGATACTAAACCCGTCAATAACTCTTTTTTGAGGTTTTTGCCCTTGGGTTTGTCTGTAAAAACATCTAAAGTTCCTAGCTGCATCAACAGAATTCCCACAATATTGGAAAGCCAGTAGCCGACAATCGTGCAAGGAAATAGTAAGTCTGGGGAAAGCCAACTACAGATATACCCAAAGGCGTAGGCAATTGGCAGATTGAAAAATATGTCGTTCCACCAACACAGGGGTGATAGCAAATATCCAATTGCCAGAAGCAACCCGCCTCGGATCTTTTTAAACCAGACTTCGTTAAAGCCCTTAGCTTCTGGCAACTGTTGGGTCAGTTGTCCTGCAAGCTGGTACTCTTCAATGACTTTTTTAGCGTTTTCCACGTTAATAGCTCATTACTCGATCGACTTACCGTAGTTTAACAGCCCAAATCAGTTATGTCTAGTAAGTCGATAAAGTTACCGTATTTCCGGGGCGATCGGCTAAATCTAGTTTTTTCCCGGTACAAAAATATCTATCCGGGAGAGGTTGTTGAGAATGCTGGCTGGTGATGATTTAAGCGCCGATCGAGAAATTGAAAGCTTCAGGCAAATGCTTGACAGTTTGCCAAAGATATGCAGTATCGATGCCCCAGTAATATTGCAGGTAAACGAGCAAAAGCCCGATCGCGACTGTCACGCCCAGCAATTTAGGGACTATTTTCGCGACAGTCTCCAGCACTACGAATGCTGCCCAGATAGCAGCACCTAAGATGATAATGGAAGCGATCGTGGCAACTGTATCGCTGTTCATAATTAACTCCTGTTGACAATCAATCGGGTATGACAGAACTACTTGGGCTCAGGGCGATTGCCAAAATCGAATAAATTACTCCAATTCCCAATAAGCCCACAGCGAAACTGAAAAATAAAACCATGGCGTCTGGGGGATTGTAGGTATCGTGGTCAATTTGGTGGCGAACGGTGAAGTAATGCACAGTTGAGATTAAGACTGTCACCCAACCTATTAGAGAGAAGATTAAACCCAACTTCCACCCCATCGCCTGACGGTAATCTACGGGCATTTGCACGACGCGAAGTCGGATGATGACGACGCCAAAAGCCATGAGGGCGATCGCGGCCCGCATCCAGGCTAAGAAGGTGCGCTCATTTGCCGATCGATCGATCGCCCGCGACAGATTTTGCTGCTTTGGTTTCTCATCATCTACTTGCATCGGTTTGAACGATAATTGCACGCGGTCGAACTCTTTAATATTCATATTAAACCGCCACCATTATTCAGGTGCCATCAAACCAAATGAGCTAGAAGGAACGGTGAACATATAATAAATTACCCCAGCCCCTAGGATGGCGATCGCGAGGCTGAAAAGAATTACCCAGCGATCGGTAGGTTCATAAGTATCGTAATCGATATCGTGACGGACGCCAAAGTAGTGCTTAGTTGAGAATAACACCGTCAGCAAACCCACTGCTGAAAAAAGCAAACCCAACTTCCAGCCATTGCCGGGAGTTGGGAGTAGAGGGGGATGAAAGGTGCGAAGGCGCACGATAACTACGCCAAAACCCATCAACGATATTGCTGTCCGCATCCATGCTAAATAAGTGCGCTCGTTTGCCAAGTGATCCCGCACCCGAGACGGATTTGGTCGCCTAGTCTTTTCTGTATTTACTTTTGTGGATTTCCAATTTAATAGCATAGATCAACCTTTTAATTTTAACTCGAAATAAGAAGGTAAACCGATATATTTTCTCTGGGACGATTATCCGCCGGGGAGCGCTCCCCTCCCCGGCGGTTCTTGCGTTGCAACGGGCTTTAAACAGCCGATCACATTACAACTTCACCAAACCTAATCATTTTCCTCAGTAGGTGCGTTGGGAACTTGCGTATCTATGTACGCCTGAGTCACATCAGGAACAAACCAATTCGCATCCCCAGGCTGGAAAACTTTAGCAGTAGGAACGTTGAATTCTACAGCCCCCGTATCGGGATTAGCTCTCGCTACAACTTGAGTTCCGTCAACTATCTTAACAGCTAGACCGCCCGTCAATTCTTCGGAAGGTTGATCGGTCGCCCTTAAATCGGTTGCTTTGATATCGCTGGGTAGATAAATTCCATCGCAATCCCATTTATGTTCAGTTGTTTGGCCGTCAGCTATAAAATAAAGGGCATTCTCGTAAGAAGACTCCGCTGCTTTTTTGCGTTTCGGGCCGTAGACAGCCAGGGTTTTTCCGGTTTCGTTGCGGCACTGACCCCAAGGTTTTCCCGTTTCTAAAGTGTATTTTTGAAACTCCAATTGAGCGATTTTTTTCCGGAGTTCCTCAGGGGTATAATTCTGGGCGGTATCGGGTGCGTCTTTCGCTGCCTTTAGAGTGTTCAGAGCTTCAGTCACCTCTATGTAATCGGGATTGCTCGCATATTTCGGCGTTTTTGGAGCGTCGGCCCAGGAGGGAGGAACGAATACTAAATTGGCGACCATTACCAAGAGCACTAAAACAAATTTGAAGATTTTCACAATTTTTCTCCTTTTCTAGATTGTCAGGTTTTTTCCAACTTTCTGTTTGCTTGCTATTTTAGGACTTAGGCAAAAACGATATCTCTTTAACGGGTTTGCCTGAGAAACCAAATTTTCCAGAAGCAAAAAATCTGTTTTTTTTGCATGATACCTATTGTCAAATTCGCTCTGCGTGGGGTAGTGGCGAAGCGATAGGGCGAGCTTTTAGGGATTCATCGTCAAGTTTTTAGCTCGCTTTGATTCACCACTACAGGATTTCTTGAGACAAGAGGTATATTGTTGCCTAAGTCGGGCAATTGGCTAGCTTAAAAGATGGTTTTAAGTTTCGTGAATACTTGAGGCTAAATTAGTTTGAAGCTGCTTTTAGCTTTGTCACTCACTTCATTATTAACTTAGCATATTTGTTGATTAAAATCAAGCAATTTAGCGCATTTTTTAAGCAAACAATTGTTAAGGAAAAAGTGATGAGTTAGGACTTGTGACTTATGGCAAATTATCTACCTATAGAGGGATGAAAGTAGCAGAACATTGGCTGAGCATTAGTTAGATTGAAATGGCGGAAGCAGCCGATAACTACCACTTTCAATCAGGATGAATATTCCCAAACCAATCAAGACAAAAGGGACAACAGCCTTGGTATAGCGCGTCAAAATAGGGGCGATCGCCCTTTGGCGAGTTAATCGGTACGCGACATAAGACCAAACACCTACCATCACCGAGAAAACCGCCAAAATCACCACCAAGCTCGGCAAATCGCTGCTAGCAAACAGCGGCAAATAAATACCGATGTTGTCACCCCCGTTGGCCACTGTTACCGCAGCCACATTCAAAGTTTGGGGATTGAAAAGATTGGCGAGTTTTGACACAGCAGATGAGTTGGATTGACGGTTAAATTCGCCCGATACTGCTTGTACGTCATTTTCCTCATTTTCTGGCTTGACTAAGTGACTGATGCCGATCGCGATCGGAAGCAAACCCAGCAAGCCAATCCAAGCTTTCGGCACAATTAAACCGCCAAAAAAACCGGGCAAACTAGCAGCGATAAGTGCTGCAAATCCGAGGTACTTACCGACAAAGATATGCCGGGGGCGGAAAGTATCATTTACCTGGGCAAAGAACAGCATCGAAAGCACCATATCGTCTATATTGGTTGCGGCAAAAGATGTAATCCCGGCAATAATCGCTGCTGCAATCCAATTCATGTGCTGTCCCTGCAATCTTTCTAAACTTCCGTTTCGCTGGCGTTACTTCTGCTCATAGTTATCAAACAGAAAGCGCAACCAACTAAAGATATTATACTTAAAGTTGGGCTTGCCAGAGTGCCGCTTTTAACCAGAATCGCCATTCCCAATCCGATTAAAACAAAAGGCACAAGCTGATTGCCGTAGCGAGTCAAAGTATCCGCGATAGCCGGCATCTGAATTAACCGATAAGCAGCGTAGCACCAAACGCCCACCATCGCGAAGAATACGCCGAGAATCACCGCCAAACTTTCTAAAGTATTGCTAGCAAAAAGCGGCACATATATCCCGATATTGTCGCCCCCATTTGCCACCGTCACCGCTGCTACGCTGTAAGTTTGAGGAGACAGAAAACTGCTAAAAAAAGATTTCTCAGATTGCTCTAATTCTGCCTCAGCTTCCGAATCGTGAGTTTCTGGATTCAGCAAGCGGCTAAGCCCGATCGCAATTGGCAGCAAACCCAGCATTCCGATCCAATCTGGGGGAAAGATTAAGCGGCCAAAACACCCCGGAAGGCTAGCAAAAACCAGTGCAGTAAAGCCCAGAAACTGACCAAAGACGATATGCCTGCGCCGAAATACTGCATTCACCTGCGAAAAAAACAGCAGCAGAATCAGAATATCGTCAAGATTCGTAGCCGTAAAAGCTGTCATACCAGTAGAAATTGCTGTTAGTAACTCATTCATTTCCGTGTTTCCTCAGATTTTTTATTTCGTTGTACTCGCTGGGATCGTATCTTAGGAACTGGCTCTTTAGCCCGTTCCACACAAATTCAATTTTATTGTGGCTAGTTGCTCCTAGCCTGCCCTTGAAATGCCGATCGATAATGCTGCAATATCTCAGGAAAAACCCAGTTGCTAAAAACTCTTCGCCCTGACTGCGAACTGCTAACTGCTAATCAAAAACCATCACTGTCAAAGGGGACTGCTTTCAATCGAACACCACCGTAAATTGCATTTTCTTCGTCGAACTTGGCATGAATTGCGTCAATACCCTGCTCCATCGAACCCACAAGTCCAGGATAGCGCCGCCGCTGCAAGACAAACCATCCGCAACTAGCAACCAAATACATCAAGAACAAGTAAGGAAACGCATCGTAAGGAGCTTCGGGAACTGGGAACATAGTGCTGCCTGGAATGCCCACACTACCGGCAATCGGAATCATCATAAATGCGATCGCCACCACCGAGAACACCACATCCTGCAGGCGCAATTTACCAATTTTGTGCAGGTAAACCGGAGCCGCGATCGAAATCAAGATGTATACCGTTAAAAATCCGTAGCTGCAAATTGCCCCCAAATAACCCATACAATCAAACAGTTTGATGTTAAACATAGACATCACAGCCGGCACCAAAAATGTCATAAATGTACACATCGTTACTGCAACGTGGGGAGTTCTATTAGATGAATGCGCTACACCTAATGAAGAGTGAAACAAACCGTGCCGCGCCATCATAAAAAACACTCTCGCCGCTGGATTGATGCTGCCGAGCACGCAAGCAAAAAAGCTAAATAAAGCGCCTAAAGCCACTAACTCTCCCAGCCAGCCCATGCCCACTTGTTGCGATAGAAAAGTCAGAGGTTCTTCACTATCAGTAATAGAAACTCCAGTACCGCTAAAACCCAAAACCTCAATATAGGTCATCAGAATGAAGAATAAGCCTGCCATGACAGCACTGCCCATGACAGCCCTGGGGATATTTTTTAAGGGTTTTTTCGCTTCGTCGCCCAGAGATGTAGCACTTTCAAAACCAGAGAAACCAAACATTACTAAGACAAGTCCCGTCGCTATGTTCCCCGGAGTTACGCCTTCCAAAGTTAATTGGGACATATCCAGGGCAAAACCTTTGTGCGCCCAGATGATCATTCCCAAAATAAAAATCGCTCCCACTGATACCCCCTCCAGCCACAGCATCGCCATAGCTGAAAGCTGGATATCTTTATAACCTGCATACCAAGCAACGCCGGCCCCGATCGCTAACAGCGTAATCGGTGAGGGATGGATGCCTAAATGACCGATGAAAGTACCCGTAAAGTTGGCAAAACCACACAAAACGGACATCGCAGTAAATAGATAAGCCAGTACCAAACTCCAGCCGCAAATTACGCCGGCAGTCGGGCCTAGTCCTTTAACAATATAAGAATAAAGAGAACCTGCAGAAGCCGATCTGCTGGCAAATTGGTTGATATTGATGCTGACAAATACTAGGCCTATCAAGCCGATGAGAAAGCTCAGCCAAGCCCCGTTACCCGAAAGAGCGACAATTAACCCTATATTAGATGCTGGTATCGTTGTAGGTGCAATGACGGCAAAGGATTGAGCTAAAACCTCCCCGAAGGAGAGGCAGTCCGGCTTTAAGCCGTGGGGACTGTGATTTTTTGGCGTTTTCTTGGTCATTTATCTTCTCTCTTTTTGTCGATCAACTTTTGGCGATCGGCTTAAACTTGTCGGTGCTGCTTCAGCATGGGGCCCTGCGTTAGAAGCTTAAGTATCACATTAAGGCTCTTGAGGGGTAGAATCAAATGTTGTTTTTTATCGAATTAATAAATACAAGTGATGCAGTGCCACCCCGATAAGAACTGTTGGAATAGCAGACCTATCTGTCGTCAAAAGCTCAAACCCTTGACCTTAAAAGTAAATTTCAAATACCGGCTGGGAACCGTGCTTTTTGGGGAATTCCAATCTGTACCAGAGACTCGATCGAAAAGTTCAAGTCAAAGTTTAGTCGCCAGAGATTTTAATCTCAAAAAATAACTGTATTTAGTAAAAGGGTACTCAGCATGGCCGGAATGACGCTTGACCAACTGCGAGTTTTTCTAGCTGTCGCGGAACACCTGCACTTCAGCCGCGCAGCCGAGGAACTTTACATCACCCAACCCGCTGTCAGCGCGACAATCCAAAGCTTAGAGGCGCAATACGGAGTAAAACTATTTCACCGCATCGGCCGCCGCATCGAAATCACAGATGCTGGGAAGTTGCTGCAAGTTGAAACTCAGAAAATTCTCGACCAAGTTGCTTTGACTGAGAGAGGTTTGCGGGAGTTGAACGACTTGCAACGAGGCGATTTAAACTTGGGTTGCAGTCTGACCATTGGCAATTATTGGTTGCCTGATAAACTTAGCAAGTTCAAACAAAAATATCCTGGTATTTGCGTGAATTGTACTTTGGCAAATGCCGAAGAAATTTGTGCGGGGACGGCGACGGGAACATTTGATTTGGGTTTAGTGACGGGAGACATCAAAGCTTCGCTTAAGATCACTCTGAAAGAAGAAGTTGTAGGCAGCGAACGCTTGCTGATTGTAGTTGGCAAATCTCACCCTTGGTTTGAACGTGCAGATGTGAGTTTAGCGGAAATTGCGGAAACGGATTGGGTGATGCGAGAAGCTGGTTCTGGAGTTCAGCAAATGTTGGAACAAGCTTTGCAAAGTTGGGGCATTAATCCCAATGAATTGAATGTAACTTTAGTTTTGAATAGCAGTGAAATGGTAAAAGCAGTGGTGGAAAGTGGCACAGGTGCAGCCGCTATTCCTGAATTGATGGTAAAAAAAGAATTGCAGCTATCTACACTACGAGCGATTAAACTTATAGATAGCCAACCAAGTTCTAATGTATGTTTTGAAATAATTAAACCCGTTTTAAAACTGAAGCACCGACAGCGTTTTCAAACTGCAATTACTAAAGCTTTTGAACAGATATTAACTTAAGGTGCTGGTAATTGCTAATTGATCACTTACGCACCAATACTCAAGAAACCAGTTTTTTTACCAACATAAAAAGCTAAACGCCGTGTATTTTCGTAAAAAACCCGGTTTCTCCCCACTCGTGCGTCCAGGAGTATAATTATCTCTCAACCAATTTCCTCAAATCCAATAAATTTTTACCCCCATCACCAACAATCACCGGCAATTTCCCATCCCATTTTTTTATAGCCTGCCTTTCCAAAAGTTCCGGAGTCAAATTGTCCCGCAGCAACCTTTGCACTTCGGCTTCTCCCTTGGCTAAATTCACCTTAGCCTCTGCCTGTTTTACGGCCTTCAGCGCTAAAAACTCCCCTGTTTTTGCCTCCTGTTCGGCAATTTGTTTCGCCTCCACCGCCTCGCTAAACCGCTCAGAAAAGTGAACGTGTACTAAAGAAATATCGTCAACTGCAATGTGATATGTCACCAGCCTCAAGGTCAAAGAATCATCGACGGCGGCTTTAACTTCTCCCCGTTTAGTAATAATTTCTTCAGCCGTGTATTTTGCCATCACTGCTTTTAATACTTCTTCAACCGCCGGCTCTATAATGCGAGCCACGACTTCTTTTTCGTCACCTATTTGTTGAAAAATAGCATTTGCTTCTTCTGGGATAATATGCCAATTTAGCGCTACATCCGTGAAAACATCTTGCAAATCTTTTGAGGAGGCTTCAGCGGAACTTTCCTGTTTTTGCACCCTGACGCTCAACTTTTTTACACTATAAACTGTGGGGACTATTACGTGAATTCCTTCTCCGAGTACCTGTTCTTGCACTTTACCAAACTGCATCACCACGCCCCTTTCTCCAGCGTTGACAATGACAAAAAATTTGGACAAAATAGCTAAAAACACTATCAATAGAGCTAGTTTAACAGCTATGTAAACATCATTATTTTTTTTATTGCTTGGTTTGAGTGTGTCAACGTTACTGCTGGATTCTAAAACCATGTTTCACCCCGATCGCACTTAATTGTCTGCTCAATATTGACTTAATAGGTATTCTATTTTCCTGCCCTCAACAACTGTTCAAAATCCGCTGCTGCCAAAGGAGGACTAAACAAATATCCTTGCATTATATCGCACTTATAGCGCCAGAGAAAATCTTTTTCGGTTTCTGTTTCAACTCCTTCGGCAATAACCTCAAGACAGAGACTGTGCGCCATTTCAATAATAGCTTTCACAATCGCTGCATTTGTGCAGCCATCGGTGATATTGCTGATAAAACAGCGGTCTATTTTTAAAGTATCGAAAGGGTATTGCGTCAGATAGCTTAAAGAAGAATACCCAGTTCCGAAATCGTCAAGAGATATACAAACTCCCAAATTTTTCAAGTGTTGCAAAGTCGCGATCGCACTTTCGGCATCTTCTACCATCAAACTTTCTGTCAGCTCTAATTCCAAACTGCTCGCTTCCAAACCAGTTTCTGCTAAAATTTGGGCAACTCTGCTGCTGAGATCCGGTTGGTGAAATTGGCGCGGCGACAGATTCACAGCTATTCGGAGCGGAAAACCAGCATTTTGCCAAACTTGCATTTGCTGGCAGGCTGTCTGCAAAACCCACTCGCCTAACTCTACAATGAAGCCAGTTTCTTCGGCATGGGGAATAAATTCTGCAGGCGAAATTAGCCCTTTTTCTGGATGTACCCAGCGCACTAAAGCTTCTGCGCTCATAATCTTACCTGTCTGGACATTGACTTGCGGCTGATAGTAAACTTGGAATTCTTCTCGTTCCAGTGCGTTGCACAAACGGGTTCTTATCTGCTCTAATTTGTCGGCAGTATTTTGGATAAATTCGCTGCTTTGCGATCGCAAAGTATTGTACTGTTCTGCGACAGCTTCTTGTTTTTTCAAACGGCTCGATACCGCGCCCACCAGTTCAGCTTTACTAAAAGGTTTAGTCAGGTAATCATCTGCTCCCAATTCCATACCTTGTCGCATTTCAGAGCGATCGGCTCTACCGGTGAGAAAAACAAAAGGTACTGTAGCAGTAACAGGATTAGATCGCAAGGCCATCAGCACCCCATACCCGTCAAGTTCTGGCATCATCACGTCGCAAATAATCACGTCGGGAACATTTGACACTGCCGCATATAAACCTTGTGCTCCATTTTCTGCACCCCTCACGTCGAAACCTTCAGCTTTGAGGAGTTTGAGAATATTCTCGCGAATTACTTGCTCGTCCTCAATCACTAGAATCTTTTTCATACGTCATTCCCTGAAAGCGATATAATTGATAGGCGTTACTGAACGCGATAAGCGTCCCAATAACTGAGAACGCACAGCTCGATGGGCCCAACAGCGGAATATTTTCCGACACAAATAGCAAACACCGGAAAAACGCTAATTTTTCAAGCACAACTAGATTAATGTTTCTCTGGTTACTCAGTGCCGTCCGTATTATTACGAGGTTAATTAATAATCTCTCAACTAATTCTAGGCGATCGATAGTTAGCAGCGCCTTAAATAACTGCTAAACTAATTGTGCCACCTGAACGATTGTCTGCAAACAATCTCAGCCTATTTATACCAGTTGCCAAAAATAATGCAACTGCAAGCAAGTTCCAAACCCTTGTGGAGTCAGTCTTCCCCATTCTTCAATGTAAAATCTAAACTTTTAAATCTTAAATGGTATTACCTACTGGATTCCCTGAACCCGCACAGATTGGGGTCATAGAAGTTAAGCAATATCCTCACTACCGCGCTGTCACCTACACCCACGCGGGCGATTTGCGACGAGCAACTGGCATCGCCTTCAATCCCTTATTTCAACACATCAGCAACAACCAAATAGCGATGACAACGCCAGTAGAAGCGCGCTACACGGAAACTTCCGGGCAAATCGATGCAGTTCCCCAAGCAGAAGTTTCGTTCCTCTATCCCGCACCAAATATCGCCCCCAGCAGCGTTAACTCCGCTGTAGAAGTCACAGATACTTCTGCGATGACAGTTGTCAGCATCGGCGTGCGCGGGGCCTACACTTGGGAAAGCTACGAAAATAACCTCCAGAAACTCAAAGATTGGCTTCAAGAACATCCCGAATACGAAATAGTCGGGCCGCCGCGCCGCTTTTTTTACAATTCCCCGATGACGCCGGAAGCAACTAAAATCAGCGAGGTACAAATTCCGATCAAGTGCCGCTGACGTGAACAACTAATTCGCGAATGTGACCCCGCTGGCGGTGTTCCCACAGGTAAATTCCCTGCCAAGTTCCTAACAGCAACCTGCCGCGATCGATCGGGATTTGTTCAGAAGTATGAGTCAGCGCAGTGCGAATGTGCGCCGGCATATCGTCTGGGCCTTCCGCATCGTGAATGTAGCGATCGCCCTCCGGTACCAGTTTAGCCAAAAAGTTAGCCAAATCCTTAAGTACATCCGGGTCAGCATTTTCTTGAATCACCAAACTAGCAGAAGTATGGCGCAAAAATAAACTACAAAGTCCCGTTTTAATACCTGAATTCGCCACCACATCTTCTATCTTAGGAGTGATTTTGCACAGAGATTTCCCTGTAGTTTGAATCTTGAGTATCTGTTGATAGTGATTCATTCGATTTTAGATTTGAGATTTTGGATGAGACTGATGCAAAAGTCTTCTGTCGGCGGAGGTAGACTTTGTTTGTGTAAGATCGATTTCTAATCGCACTTATGCAAAATAGTCTACAACAGCTTGGGCGATCGCCTCCGTACCATTTTTATCCAATTTATCCGACAAACAGGGCGGATGCAGCGGTTGTCGCAAAAACTCCCACTCCCCCTCAAAAAATTCCGTCTCCGTCAAGATTTGATGTTCCGCATAATTTTGAATCCCTTCCAGCAACACCGCAGCTTCCGCAAAACCTTCTCTCATTATAGAAACAACAGGTATTTCCAAGCGCAAAGCTTCCGCAAAAGTGCTGTATCCCGGTTTAGAAACTAAGCGCCCGCAAACAGGCATAATATCAACCGGACGAGGTAAAATCGGGAAAGATTGTGCAAACTCCTGATTTTTGACATAAATCAAATTCGGCAAATCGGGAGATCCCGCATCAAAAGTAATAAATTGCCAGTCGCTAAATTGCTGTAAATTTTGATAAGGAATTTCTTCTAAACCCAATCCGCCGAAAGTCAGCAATACAGTTTTTTCCAGCGGTGTTTCGATGCCGAATACTTCCCGAATTTTTTCATTACTGTAGCGAGGATTGCCGCCAGTCAAGCCCACATCTTGAATATTTGGGAAAGCTGCCATCGGTTCGTGTAATGGAAGACGAAAAAGCCGATCGCACATTCCGAAACATTCACCAATCCAATCTGCCATTTCTACAAATTCCCCGCCCCACTCGCGATAGATAAAATCCCACCCGAAATTGCTCATCATCCAGCAAGGAACCCCAGCCGCTGCCGCCATTCGCGTTGCCAAAGGAGGAATGTCTGCCAGCACCAAACCCACCCGATTTTGCTTGATAAAATTAACTTCACCCGCAATTAGGGAATTTTGCTTTTTCCTAATTTCCCGCAATTTTTCCAGCGTCGCGTCTTTATCCATATTCAAACTGTCAGCTTGCACGACACCCACATCAAAAGCGCGGGGACGGTGGATAAAGTCGCCACCAATATAACATTCTAGCAGCCAGCGAGGTGCTGTTGTTGTGATAATTAGTAAGATATCTGGATTTAATTCTTGAATTTTTGCAGCTACGGAAGCAACTCGGACAGCGTGGCCGAATCCGTGATTGGTGATGGCAATATATAATGTTGGTCGAGACATTGATAATTAGGAATTGGGAATTAGGAATTGGGAATTGGGAATTGGGCATCGGGGATCGGGAATTGCGATAGAGACTGGAAGGCAACAATGCCAAGCTTCAAGCGACGCACCACCAACAATGACACAATTAATAACGAATGACTAATGACTAAGCGGTTGTGTATTTAACTTGTAGATTCCTGGCGTTCCTCTGAGCAACTGCCCAGAAGAGTTTTATTATTATTGACTATACTAAAATTAGTTTTTAATGATGAACGGCACTCTTCTATTTATGAATAAATTAAAACTCAAATTTTTCTTCCTAACTTAATTATAATTTTACAGGGATCCAATATGCAAGAACTGATCAATCGGACGCACCCTTAGACCAAACAGGCAATTGATTAATCTTGTCCAGCGTTATATCTACATACTTTTTACCGTCCGCCGCCAGATTTTCCCCAAAATATCCCTCATCGCCGTCGTGCTTGTGAGGGCCACTCAAAGCTTCTGCATAGCGGCCTTGCAAACGAGCTTGGTTGAAGGGAGAAGTCGCGTACCAGTACCAGCGACTCGGAAAAACTATGCCACCGATATCCTCAATTGAATCGCGAGTGCCGCGAAAGTGGAAAATGCGATCGGCCTCTGCAAAACCATTTTCTCCTGAAAAGACGCCTCCAACCGAAACAACGGTAATTTCGGCCTTCAGCCATTCTTTAAGATAGCGAGTAGCACCCAAAGCAACTTGTGCGCCGCCGCTAGTGCCAATTAAAATAACTTTCAAAGGTTGTTTAGAATTAACTGAAATGGGAGATTGAGCATTCATGCGATCGATAATTGCATTAGCCATTCCCTGATTGTATGCAAAGCCGTAGCGATAATCTAGAGAAATTGCAAACCTCCAGAGATTGCGAATTTTAATGAATATATTCCCCGCAATCGGCCCTTTTTTTGCCTGTTCTGCAAACCGCCAAAAAGGAGCTAGCCATCGCTCTCCTCCTAAACTTTTGTTAGACGCTGAATAAGGAAAAACATCGCCCACTGCTACGCACTGCGGGTGAGTTTTAACTAAACGCTTGAGAAAGAACTCTTCGCCAGGGGTTAATTCGTCCCCCGAAAAATCCCCAACTCCCGGTAAAAAGATGATATAACAATTGAGTTGCGAAGACTTGCGGGCTTCTAAATTGCCCTTGTTTGAGGGTAATATCTCCGGCGGGTTTTTCTTGAGACCCAAAGTTTCGGCACTTTGATTCAGCCACCATATAACAGTCCCCACCGGCGAAAGAATGCCCCAAATTATCAGGATTACACCTGCGATGAGCAACAAATTTAAACTTCCCCCGCGCAGCCATGCAAGTATCCGTAAAATCAATCTTAGCATTTAATAAAATCTGGTAGAATGCCAATTAATTACTTAATTACCTAGAAATAGGTCGGTGATTCTGCTGTATTAGACCTTATTTTGTAAAAATTGTCAACTATCTTGAGGATCAGGAGTTCCACGTGAAGGGAGAAGATTCAATTGCAGGTTTGGGGGCAACGCTTTGGAACGCACTTTCTTTGAACGGCAATTTTTACGAAAAAACTCCCTACACTCGCAGAACTAAGCGAATAGCTTTAACAATTGTAATTTTAGCTGCGCTGTCCCGCGTTTTGGGCAGCGCCGTCATCTTGTTAATCAATCGAACTGAGCTATCAGTGTTATTTTTAGCACTTTGGATAGATGGTTTGGCAGTTGCGGGGGGTTATTATTTTTGGACTTTCACTATCTTTAAAATCGGAGAGTGGCTGAAGCAGGGGCACGTAACTTATGGGGAGTTGTTGGTGCCGATCGGCTTTGCTTACGCGCCCCAAGTGCTGAATTTTTTAACCTTAATTCCCTTGCTGGGAGAAGGAATAGAGCGGATATTAGCTGTGTGGAGTTTGCTAGCTGTAATTGTGGCGGTTCGCCAAGGTTTGGATATTCAAACTCGCTGGGCGGTGTTAATTTGTTTTGTGGGTTGGCCGTTGATTCAAATTGCGATCGGCTTTGTGAAAGTAATTGAACAGTTGCTTTCACGATGGCTTTAATTCATCAATACGGCAGCAGTATAGTAAACTCGCTGCCCTCTCCAGGTTCCGACTTGCAAATTAACTTTCCTCCATGTTGTTCTACCACAATTTGATAACTGATAGACAATCCCAAACCAGTCCCCTTACCTACCGGTTTAGTAGTAAAAAACGGATCGAATAATTTACCCAGCACCTCCGAATTCATCCCCACACCATTATCAACAATGCGAATCGCTACTTGATTTCCTTCCGCGACTTCAGTGCAAATCTGAATTGTCGGAGTCTGTTTCGAGTCAACTTCACTCCCTCTTTCGCGAGAAAAAGCATCAATCGCATTGGTCAGGACATTCATAAATACCTGATTAATTTCTCCAGGATAGCAGTTCACTAAAGGCAAATTGTCGTACTCCTTGAGCACTTGAATATCAATTAATTTGTGTTCCAAAATCATCAACGTGCTGTCGATACCTTCGTGAATATTAACCCATTTTCTATCAGATTCATCTAACCGAGAAAAGTTTCGCAGCGACAGCACAATATCGCGAACCCTCGCAGCGCCCACTCTCATTGAATCTATCATTTTAGTGAAATCATTCATTAAAAAATCTAAATCTATTAGCTCTATTTCATTTACTATTTGTGGTACGGGATTTGGGTAATTATTTTGGTATAAACGTAGTAGATTTAGTAAGTTCTCAGCGTATTCATTGGTGTAATATAAATTTCCATAAATAAAGTTAATCGGGTTATTAATTTCGTGAGCAATTCCCCCGACCACTTGACCTAAACTGGACATTTTTTCACTTTGAATTAGCTGCACTTGAGTGTGGCGAAGTTCTTCCAGTGCAGTATGCAAATTCTCAGTTCTTTGGGCTACTCGCGTTTCCAGAATATTATAAAAACGAGCATTTTCTAGAGAAATAGCTGCTTGTGCAGAGAGGATTCCCAAAATTTCTAACCTGTCGCTAGTAAAAGCACCTTTTGTTAAATTGTTTTCTAAATAAAAAATTCCCGTAAGGTTGCCTTGATGGATAATTGGCAATACCAGGATAGATAGGGGTTGATTTGCCACAATATAAGGGTCAAATTGGAATTGATCGGATCGGGTAGCATCATCTAAAACCAAGTATTTTTTGGTTCTTTCTACATAGTTAATCAATGAAATGGGGAGCATCTCGGATTCGGCAATCGGGAGAGACTGTAACAGGGTTACATCATTAAACTGACCTGTAAGTCCAGCTTCTATGAATAATTGATTACCTGTCCTGGCAAGAAATAATACTTTTTGAGCGCCTGCGTTTTCTTTTACAAGCTGTACGAGTTTCTCTAGCAAACGGCTGAGGATAATTTCGCTCGAAACAGCTTGAGATGCTTTGACAACAGTTGGTAAATCCAGCATCAAGCTATTGTCAACAGTAGTGGTAGCAGTCATGAGATCAACATTCTTAGATATTGCTCCTTGATTGCGATCGACTAAATAAGGATAACGGGATTCTAAGTATTTAACTTTTGCTATAGCTCCCCAGCGGATGTAGGCATAATAAGCTTTTGTCAGATAAGATGGAGCAATTATCTCTTTATCCAAAGATTGATAAAACTCTCCAGCTAATTCATAAGCTAATGCTTCTTCTTGGATGTAACCGTTAGCAGCCGCTCCTTTAATAGCTAAGTCATAATAATCCATGGCTGCAAGTTTATCGCTGAAAAGTCGAGCTTTCTCAGCTTCAACTAACTCGTACTTGTGCTGATAATTCATGGGTGCATGGTAGGCCCACTTTTTCATAATTTGCTGATTAGAGTTAACAATAGCTAGGTATGCTTCTTGATTGTCACTGTCAGGATAGTGAGCGAGGAGGGCCAGCGAATAGTAGAAATTGTGTACCCCAACAGTGATTAAGCCGATCGCCCCATCTGCATATTCTGCCGCTAATTTACCGCGAGCAACAGCCGCAGCATAATCTTTCAATAAATAAAGCACGATCAATTTAGCAACATAAGCTGCAAACAGCGACATTCGATTATTTTCTTTCTGCCAACGGGACATCACAGCAGGTTCATCCAACCTGCCGCTAACTAACCGTACTTGCTGTGCTGTTTTGCTTCTTAAGCTTGAAGCCATTACTTGCCAAATTTGAGCATAACCCATGGCAAATTCGTGTTTATTTTTTTGCAAAAACTCCATACAAACGCTTTGTTTTTCTTCAACATATTCTAACTGTTCTCCCACTAACACTAAATTAGTAATATAGTGCATAAAATTATAAACTGCCCATTCTAAATCACCATTTTCTACACCAAATTTCATCCCTTCTAGAAATGAATTAAGTGTGTTTTTAGTAGACTCTTTCCAGATTCTTATATGAGCATTAAACATTACATAAACCTTAGCTTTCTGTTGGCTAGCATTAAATTGTTCTAGCAGCTTTAAAGCGATTAATCCAGCGTAGTAGCCAGCTTCGATGTCGCCTTCGATGCCGCACAGAATCATTCCATAAAGAGTATAGGGAAAAGTAGCTAATGCTGAATGACCGCGATCGATACAAAGATTGACCATAGTCAAGACGAGGGAGGACACAATTTCAGGTTTGGCAATATAAGCAGGAGGATAGAGGGCGGTCAGGATTTCCATAGCTGCCAGTTGATAAGGATCTGTCATAACTGGCAGGTTTTCTAATTCCTCAATTCGCGGCAATTTTGGCACTGCAATGGTTTCGTTGTCTAATAGGTTTACTCCTAGCATTTCCAGCACTTCTAGACCTGTTTCAACCGCTTTTAGCATCTGGCTTTGAGCCTGATAAAATAGGATCTTGAGCTGATACACTTTCACGATATCAAGCTGGTTTTTAGCCGATCGCAAAACCACTTCTGCCAAAACTTCTGCTTGCTCAAAGTTGGTGTTTAAATATTCCGCTTCCAGCGTCTCTACATACAACCGCAGCGTCAGGCTATAGTTGCGATCCCAACTATCAGGTGCTAATAACGACATTCCCGCATTCAAATACTTAACAGCGGGTTCGTAAGCATTAGCTACTTTTGCCTTATGTCCAGCAATTAAATTTAATCCTGCTAATTCATCTTTTTCTGATTGCAGGACCAGACAATCAATTCCTACATTCAACTGGTTGATAATATCAAAAATTTTCTCTTCTACTTTATCGGCGGGCGTATTTTCAAACAGCAATTTACCGATGCTAAGATGAGTGGCTTTCTTTTCATCATCAGGAATCAGCGAATATGCAGCTTGCTGGACGCGATCGTGCAAAAATTTATAGCTGATTCGCGAAGAATCGAAAGTTAAATTAGCTCCTGCTTCTCCATCTAAAAATAAAGGAATGAGGTAACTATCATTCAAAGGAAGTATTAACCCTGCTTGCAAAGCATCCCAGAGTTCAGTTGCCGTGACTGATGGAGATTTTGCGTTGACAGTAGAGAGAACATCTAAAGTGAATTTGTCCCCAACACAAGCAGCCAATTTCAAAACTTGTTGTGTAGTCTCTGGCAATTGTTGAATCCGACTGGCTACCAGTTCAACTACACTCTTATCTGTGATGCCAATAGCGTGAATCTCCTCAATGTTCCACTGCCACTCCCCTCTGCTTCCGGGAGACAGGAGGCGGGAAAAGTCAAATCTCAAAAGTTTTTCTTGATAAAGAGTGTTGAGCAATTGCGTCAAGAAAAAAGGATTCCCACCAGTCTTATTCCAAATTAACTCCGCTAAAGGTTGAAGTCTGTCGGAGTCATTCAATGTCTCAGAAATTAACTCAGTAACCTGGGCTAAAGAAAGAGGTTCCAGCACTAAATGGTTTATAATAATACCCGTTTTTTGAAGGTACTCTACTGTTTGCATTAAAGGATGTGTAGAGCTAACTTCATGGTCTCGATAGGCTCCAATAAATAGTAAATATTTGCTATCTGGGTCAGTCGCTAGCAATTCCATTAATTTCAAGGTTGCTGAATCTGACCACTGCAAGTCATCGATAAATATAACTAATGGATGCTCTTTTTGCGCGAATACATGGATAAATTCTTTGAATAGCCTGTTAAAGCGGTTTTGTGCTTCTGTGGGGGCAAGTTCTGCAACGGCAGGCTGTTTACCAATTACCAATTCTAGTTCGGGAATCACGTCAATAATTACTTGGCCGGCATCGCCTAGTGCGGCTAAAAGTTTATGTTGCCAATCTTGTAATTTTTTGCTATTTTCGGCAAGTAACTGCTGGATCAAAGATTGAAAAGCTTGAATTAAAGATGCGTAAGGTATATTGCGTTTGAATTGGTCAAATTTACCTGAAATAAAATAACCCTGCTGTCTGGTGATGGGTTTTTGAATTTCGCTAACTACGGCAGATTTGCCTATACCTGCATAACCCGACACTAGGATCAGTTCAATTTGGGAAGGGGAAGAATTTTCCTCGCAAGGATTAGCGACACGTTCAAATGCTGCCAATAGTTCGCTGACTTGTGTTTCCCGACCGTACAATTTTTGAGGAATCAACAACTGACTCAATATATCTAAGTTTCCCGGCGTAAAATCGACTATCTTGCCTGTAGTTTCTAACTGATTTAAACAAATTTCTAAATCTGCCAACAATCCGCCTGCGCTTTGATATCTCTGTTCGGCATTTTTGGCAATCAATTTCATCACAATTTGTGAGATGGCTGGTGGAATGTCTGAATTAATGTGATGGGGAAAATTTGCTTGACAAGCTATGTGACTGTAAACAATTTCTAACGGATCGTTGCTCATAAATGGCAATTGACCTGTCAGCATTTCATATAAAGTGATTCCGAGAGAATAAAAGTCGGTGCGGTAGTCTAGGGTGCGGTTCATTCTCCCCGTTTGTTCGGGAGACATATAAGCAAAAGTACCGACTATCGAGTTAAGATTATTAATTTGGGGAGTTTCTTTGGACAATCGTGAAGCAATCCCGAAATCAGTCAGTTTAATAATTCCTGTTTGGCTGTTGATGATGATATTGCTCGGCTTAATATCTTTGTGAATAATTTTTTGAAGGTGTAGATATTCTAAGGTTTTAATGAGTTGGATGCCAAACCTCAAACAGGTGATGACTTCGAGCTTTTGTCTGGACATGAGGCGATCGATAGATTCACCATTAAAGTCTTCTAAAAGCAAGCCGAGACGGTTATCAAAGGTTTCTAAGCTAAGGACTTTAACTAGGCCTGGATGGTCTAAATGTTGGCGAATGCGATACTCGTGCTTGATCCGGGTAATTGCATCGAGGGTGGGATATTCAGCTTTCAGGATTTTGAGTACGGTTGTATCCTGGTGGGTGGGGATTTTTCCTCGATAAATAATCGTTTCGATACCTTCGTGGAGAGTGGAGTGGATTTGGTATTGCGAGAGAAATTGCATGGAGTTCTCCTCAGAGTTGAAAATATATCTGATTCTACTCGCTGTTCGCTGTTGACTGTTGGCTGTTGGGTGACGGCACGACCACTCTCAACCTTCAAAAGTCTTGACAGGGCAACTGTTATATGCTTAATTCAACTATGTACTTAGGCAAAGAAAAATCAAGCTTTATTTACTCGGACAATAATATAATTTATACATAAAATGATAGTATTCAGGCAATCAAGCCATTTTGCTACTATTATTCTCAATTAATATCCGATCGACAGCGGACGGCAACCACACCCCTACTATTCGGGTCTCCCCACTGTCCCTACCCCTTTAGCAAGATACATTGTTAGAGAAGGAAATACACAAAAATTTACATCTATAATTTGTGTAGTGTTCCAAATCGCTCCTCACCAGCAGCGATACAGCCCTCGCCAAGACAGTAGGATAGAAAAAATATGTTTGAACGCTTTACAGAACAAGCCATTAAAGCAATCATGCTAGCCCAAGAGGAAGCGCGACGCCTCGGTCACAATTTTGTAGGCACCGAGCAAATTCTTCTGGGACTCGTCGGCGAAGGCACTGGCATCGCTGCAAAAGTATTACTGGATATGGGCCTTAACTTGAAAGAGGCGCGCAATGAAATCGAAAATATCATCGGTAGAGGTTCCGGGTTCCTCCCGCCTGAAATTCCTTTTACGCCCCGCGTCAAGCGCATTTTTGAGACGGCGCTGAATGAAGCGCGGCAGTTAGGCCACAATTACATCGGCACCGAGCACATCCTGCTGGGGCTGATTCAGGACGATGAAGGGGTGGCGGCGAAGGTGCTGCAAAACTTGGGAATCGATCGCCAGAGAGTCCGCACGCAGGTAATTCGTGCCGTGGGAGAAGTCGCGGCAGTACCCGGAGGTAGGGGAGATAGCGGCGATCGCAAAATCCCGACTTTAGAAGAATTTGGCACAAACCTGACCAAGTTAGCCGCAGCAGGTAAACTCGACCCCGTAGTGGGCCGCGAAAATGAAATCGAGCGCGTGATCCAAGTGCTCGGCCGCCGCACGAAGAACAATCCAGTATTAGTAGGCGAACCAGGGGTCGGCAAAACAGCCCTCGCCGAAGGCCTAGCCCAGCGGATTGTTAATAGAAACGTCCCGGAAATTTTAGAAGACAAACAAGTAATCAGCCTCGATATGGGTTCGCTGATTGCTGGTACAAAGTTCCGAGGCGAATTTGAAGAACGGCTGACGAAAATCATGGCCGAAATTCGCGCTGCCGGCAACATCATTCTGGTAATTGATGAAATTCACACCTTAGTCGGTGCAGGCGCAATTCAAGGCAGCATGGACGCCTCCAATATGCTCAAACCCGCCCTTGCTAGAGGCGAATTGCAGTGTGTCGGCGCCACTACCTTGGACGAATATCGCAAGCACATCGAGCGCGACGCTGCCTTAGAACGCCGCTTCCAACCGATCAAAGTCGGCGAACCGAGCGTGGCTGAAACAATAGAAATATTGTACGGGTTGCGATCGGCTTACGAACAGCATCACAGACTGACAATTTCCGACGCAGCTTTAGAAGCAGCGGCTACACTGTCAGACAGATACATTAACGATCGGTTTTTGCCAGACAAGGCGATCGACTTAATTGACGAAGCAGGTTCCCGCGTCCGCGTGATGAATTCACAAACCCCGCCCGAAGTTAAAGAACTCAAAAAGCAACTGCCTGCAGTAACAAAAGAAAAAGATGCAGCAGTGCGCGAGCAAGACTTCGACAAAGCTGGAAAATTGCGCGATCGCGAATTAGAAATTGAAGCCGAAATCGCCGAAGCTACGATCAACAAAAGCCAACTCAAAACTTCTCCCATCGTTACCGAAGAAGACATCGCCCACATCGTGGCTAATTGGACGGGAGTACCGGTCAGCAAGCTGACAGAATCCGAATCGGAATTGCTGCTGCACATGGAAGATACTTTGCACCAGCGCTTGATCGGTCAAGAAGAAGCTGTCAGCGCAGTTTCTCGGGCTATCCGTCGCGCGCGGGTAGGCTTGAAAAATCCCAATCGCCCGATCGCCAGTTTCATCTTTTCCGGCCCCACAGGCGTCGGCAAAACAGAACTTACAAAAGCCCTGGCAACTTATTTCTTCGGTTCCGAAGAAGCCATGATTCGGTTAGATATGTCCGAATTCATGGAACGCCACACGGTTTCCAAACTCATCGGTTCCCCTCCCGGTTACGTCGGCTACGATGAAGGCGGCCAACTAACCGAAGCAGTCCGGCGCCGTCCTTACACGGTCATCTTGTTCGACGAAATCGAAAAAGCTCACCCGGATGTCTTCAACATGATGCTGCAAATCTTGGAAGACGGCCGCTTGACGGATGCTAAAGGTCGGACAGTAGACTTTAAGAATACACTGCTGATCATGACCTCAAACATTGGTTCGCGAGTGATTGAAAAAGGCGGTGGCGGTCTCGGTTTCGAGTTTGCTGAAAGTGCCGCAGACGGTCAGTACAACCGCGTTCGCAGCTTGGTAAACGAAGAACTGAAACAGTTTTTCCGTCCCGAATTTATCAACCGCTTGGATGAGATTATCGTCTTCCGCCAGTTGAACAGGGAAGAAGTCAAGCAGATTGCGGACATCATGTTGCAGCAAGTCTTCAGCCGCTTAACCGAACAGGGTATTACTTTGTCGGTGACGGAACGGTTCAAGGACTTGTTAGTTACAGAAGGCTACAATCCCAGCTACGGTGCTCGACCTTTGCGCCGCGCAATCATGCGGTTGTTGGAAGATGTACTGGCTGAGGAAATGCTGTCTGGGAAGCTGAAAGATGGCCAAAAGGCGATCGTTGATGTGGATGAAAACGGTCAGGTTAAGGTAGTGCCCGATGGTTCATCAGAGCCGAAATTGCCAGAATTCGCATTGAGCCATTAATGCGCTCTACAGACGGATAAATAGTGTTGATTAAAAACCCGGTTTCTTTGAGAAACCGGGTTTTTAATTAAATGAAACCAGTTTAAAAAAAGCAACTTTAGGCAAGCTCCAAATCCTTATATAATAAGTCATTCCCCAATCTAAAATCTAAAATCTAAAATCGTATGAGTTTTGGCTCTTTTATCCCAACACATTATCTACAGCAATTTCTATACCGGGAAAAGCTAGGATAGATAAAGTCTGACCTCGCTGGAATCTTTGAATATTTTGGTATCCCGATGGAGAAGGCTCGCGATAAACTACTACACATTGCTCGTTAATATCTACCAGCCAAACTTCTACAATATTGTTTTCGGCATAAAGAGGAATTTTGATATTTCTGTCAGTTTCAGCGGTTGCATCCGCTACTTCCACAATTAGTAAAATATCCTCAGACTGAGGATGTCCCGATTCGTAAAAATCATCGCGCCGTCGCAGCAAGGAAATATCCGGTTCAGGTTCCGAGTGATCGTCCAATTCTACCGGATCTTGAACTCCAATGGTTACTCTCGATAATAAGCGGGTATAAAATAACTCTGTCAGACGCTTGACATGAGATGTATGTCTTTTACCGACGGCGGCCATTTGGACAATTTCTCCTCGAATTAATTCAACTTTATCATCTTTTGTCAAGATGCCAGCTTCAATCATATGATGATATTCTTTGACTGTAAATAACCGCTTAATTAACTGAGTTGTCATCATTGTTCGTACAGGAATATTGGAGTTTTTGTCGGCGCTCCAGGTTTAATAATGTGATTATACTACATCGACCAGTAGTCGCTCAGGATGGCAGGCATTGCCCGCCTTACAAGCACTTAATCTAATCCCACGATTGCAATTGCACAACCCAATGCTGCACCAAAGCAGAAATGCGATCGCGCCGCGTTTCAAAAGTAGCAGCAATCCAGATAAACACAATCCCAAAAGCCAAACCAATCGCCCATTTAATCAGCGGATAATCGAAGATCAGAACCACCAACTGATAGAAAACATTGATTAAAAATACAGCCGTTCCCACAAACAAAAACGCCCGAACTCGCAGCGCCAAACCCGCTGCAATCGCCACTAAACTAAAAGCTGCCGCAACTAAACCGTGGCTTTGCTGAGTCAAAAGAGGTATCCCGCAAATCAGCCCAGTTGCAAGCATTCGCAGAGTGTGGCGCAGCGGTTTTTGTGCTGGTAATTTGAGAGTGCGATCGAAGTGAGTAATATAAAGTAAAGAAAGTCCTAAAGGAGTAACATAAAACTCTGGCTGAGTCAATCCTATTTGCCAGAACCACCGCAGCAAGATCCAATCAATTATCGCCACACTCACATAGGTAAAACGGACTTCCTGCCTTTCCCAAGCCAGGAAAACATAGAAGGCGGCAGCTATCAGCAAGCTAATCGGATAAAACTTAGCCGGACTTTCCAAAATAGTAACTATTGGAATCAGCGAAGCAATTACCTGCCAAGGTTTTTTTGACCAACCCCAATTTTCCCAAGGTAAAATGTAAATGAAATAGGATAATAGGGAAGCGAAGGCAACTTTCCAAGGCCCCAGCGGCCCGGAAATATACTTAACTAAAGGTGTATTGATCCAGTAAAGCCGGATGCCAAAGGCTTCTAGCCAACCTAAGTAAATCCAAATTTCTGCCCATTGGCGATCGAGATTATTTCGCCCTTGCAAGAAAGCATATTGAACTAATAAAGCACCAGTGACTAATCCTAAACTTAGGCCGGACTTAATATCCTCGGCCGAAGCCCAAATCAGCAGCAAACTGCTCAAAACCCAATGCAGGTGAGCAAATATTTTTAACTCTGCATTAGTTAAATGTAAATAATTGCTGAGCCAAGGAGATAAAATGCGATAGATATATGTTAAAGTTGTGCCGAGAGTCGCCAGGACAATTAAGCCGTCGCCAAAAGATCCTCCTGGTGTTTGAAAAAGTTGATATAGTAGCGATTCGTAAGCAGCAACGGACACGCCAATTAATCCTAAATAAACCAAAGGTTTGAATTCTGGTTCCCGCCTACCAATGCCGATCGCAATTAAACACGCCCCCAACACAGTTAAACCAGTCCAATTCGTCAAAGTGTGCGATCGGAAAGTTAAACCCAACACCCCATAAACCAAAGGTATCAAATGAATGCTAGGTAAAATTGTTGGATCGGGGTGGCGGCGGCGCCACACATCACCCAATAATTGAGTAAACAATCCGAGAGCGATATTAGCAACTGCCAAATTAATCGTAGTGCGATCGACAAAACTTAAACCGACTGCTGTCAATAACTCCAAACTCCAAGCCAGAGCATAAATTGCCAGAGGGGAAAGTTGCCGTAAACTTCTGAAAAGAATCGCAGCCATTATCACCAAAATAGCAGCCAAAACTTCAGCAGATGGTGGAAAACTTAAGGTACTGTCTGCGTAGAGTTCATAGGAATAAAAAGTAATAGTTGTTAACAGCAAGCCTGCCAGTAAGATTGCCCATCCATCTAAAGCTCGATCGTAAATTTCAGCTAATTGAGAAGACTCAGGCAAACGGCTGGAAAAACGAACTATTCTGCTGCGAAGCAGCCACATACACAAAAGAGCGATCGCCCCGGCAATTCCCCAATCCCAACCCGACACAAAACCTAATTGATCAATCACCGCAGCTACGAAACTCAAGCCAAACCCCACTCCAATCGCAGCCGCTGGTAGCTCTACTAAAGAGTAAGTATTGACCAACATTAATCCGGCGGCTAAACCAAAACCAATTAACCGATATCCCGGAAAAGTAAAAATTAGAAATTGTGCAAATATTAGGGCGATCGTACTAAAGGTACTGGCAACTCGTTTGTGAGGTACCTCAGTATATTTAGCAACAGCAGTCAAAGCCAAAGGAGTCGCCAGCCATAGCAAACTCCACTGAGGGCGATAAGTTGCAGTACCCGCAATCAAATAATTTTGCAACAAGACAAAGCTAAATCCTGCTAATACTAAGCCTAGATACCAGGAACTTTGGAACCATGCAGGATGCCAGCGGAAAAACCCAGAATTTTCTCTAAAATTCGCCGCTTTCATCCAGACAAAAAATACCCACTCAGCCGCCATAAAAATCAATAATATTGCCGACCAAATATTGGGTGGCTGGTTGGGAAAAAATAAGTCAATTGCCGAAGCGATCGCGCCTAAACCAATAATGTGAGTTATGGGAAGCAAAATTGCCGGATTTCCCCGTTGTTCAGCCGCAGAAGCCGGCCTCGAAACTCGCCGGAAATTATCGGGAATGACGTATTTACAAGTGATCCAACCTAAAATTAAAGTAGAGACTAATAAATTGAGCGATCGCCAAAACGGATTGACAAAACTAATAATAGTTAAAGCACTCCCCAAACCGAGAGCAAGGTTTTCGCCAAAACTGGCAAGTTGAAACTTTCGCTTGCGGTATAGCCACTGCGCTGCACTTACCATTAAAATTAAATAAGGCAACAGCAGAACACCCCAAAAAGCCCAAGGAGTTTCCTGAGAGTTTGTAAGCTGAGCTAAAAATGCCACAACTTGTGTTCTAATCCCTAAAGGAAGCACTCGCCAAAACAGCCAAATACTCTGAAGTCCCACCGCCTCCAGCATTAGCAAATCAAACTCTTGCCAAAACCGCACTAAACGATTGTAAAAAAACCAAACAGCCAATCCGCTAACTGCGATCGCTTGTAGCGGAATGTCGCGAAAACAAACCAGCCACCCCAAACCTAACAAACCCATTCCCGCTAATTGCCATTTAAAAAAATTGCTGGGATTTGGCTGATCGGATATATTGTTTTCAATAGTCCCAGATTGCCGGGGTTGCTGCCAATCTAGCCATGCTAAAAGCACGCCACAAATCGCCAAAGCTAAACCCATTTCAGCGATATTTACATCCTTGACAAATATCGCTCTGCCCAGTAAAATTCCTAATGAATAAGCTACTAAAGCCGCTTTTTTGTAAGTCAAAAAATCTCGGCTTAAACTGAAAGCAGCGGGGAATGTTTCAGTATTTCCCCCACGTTGGATAGATTGCAATCGTTGTTGCTGAACTTGATAAACTGTAGTAGCAGCAGTTCCCACTGTACCCACATAAACCGCAGCCAGGGAAAAGCCTGCCAATGCCCACCCCCAGTGCAAATAACTCAATCCTAAGTGATTTAGGGCGATCGAACGAGTGATGTTTTTTCCTGAAAAGCTTTGATATTGATCTTTTATAATCCGGGCAGTTATCCAAGTCAAAATAAGTGCCGCTGTGATTGCTACTGCCCAATCCCAAGGATACCGCCACAATCCAAAAGTATCCATTGCCCAAAAATTGATCGGCACTAGCAAAAGAGTCACTTCTTGCAAAGTTTGAGCAGTCAAGTGCAAATTAACCTGTCTGTTGGCCCAACTGCTAATCGCCCAAAAGGTTAAAGTATAAGCTAACAAAACTCCATATTGTCCGGCGGCAGGAAATCTTTCCCACTGACTGGCAGCTAAGACTCCAGAGGAGACAACTACCATGAACACTCCTAAAAACAACAGCCACACCACGCTAATTTCTGCCATTAGCGAGTGCAAAATTTGAGCTATAAAATTAGGGGTTTGAGTAGTTTCTGTGGCCCTAGCAACGCTTTCTCTGCTGCTAGGTAATGCTTGAGGCGTTGATAAGGCAGGTACTTTTGGCTCGGCAATAGGAGCTCGCGGGTTCTCAATTTCAGAAAGGTCTACAGCGGGAGCTCTGACTGGGCAGACTAAATACTGCCCGCACAATTCCTCAACCTCAGCGGGCGAAAGTAAACCTAGCCGCAGCCACGCATCTAAACCTGTCAACAACTCAGGATGCGACGCTAAGACGCTCAATTCAATTTTGCTCGATCGATCTTTGGGAGACGACATTGGCTTAAACTTGTACTAAGTACCTTCAAGCTATAGCCTAGATTAATGTCGAGCCAACATGGCAACATTCCGCCATCGCAATTGGCACAATAAGTATTTATAACTAAAGATCTGTCGCAGCCAGTGTCAAACGGTGAAAAAATCCCGCTGATGGGCGTAAACGAGCGTCCATCAGCGGTGAAAAACTCCAAATTAGGACACAGCAGCGGTTTCCTTACCGATCGACATATTTTAACAAAGTGTCCACACTAGCATTGTGGTCTATGAAAGAAAACAAATGTTTGAAGAGGAGTTTTCCATCTGCACCCAAAACAAACTGAGCCGGCAAAGGAGCACCTAAAGCCTGACCGACTTGATAAGCCCGAAAAACTTGACAGCCTGGATCAGAAAGCAGAGGCATTTTCAAGCCTAAATCTCTAACCACAATTTGGCTTTGGCGATCGTCGGTACTGGCAACCATCAATAATTCTATATTGCGATCGGCAAATTTTTCCCAGTTTTCATTCAAAGCTTTAATGTGAGGAAAACAGAAAGGGCAATATTGCTTTTCAGTAAAAATCCGCGTAAAAGCCAGAACTACCGGCTTATCGCCCCGATAATTCGACAGCCGCACCAATTTGCCATTATTAATATCCGGCAATTCAAAGTCTGGCGTCATCTGTCCCAGCTTCAGAACATTACTCGCCGGAACAGGCAATAAATTTTGGAAAAACCGCTCATTTAACAAGCCGCTAAAATTAGTAGAAGTCAGCATATTTCCTAATTGGGTAATTGCTAATTGCTAATTGGTAATTAAAAATCCGGTTAAATAAATGCCTCTGCAGGTACGGACACGGCAGCGCCGTGTCCGTACAAATATAATGTGCTTAAACCGCAGCAAAGAATACCTTAGACTTGACTGGATCGGGAGTCATAGTCTTGTCACCGGGCTGCCAGCCGGCGGGACAAACTTCATCGGGGTGAGACTGGACGTGTTGGATAGCTTGCAGAGTGCGGAGAGTTTCGTCCACGTTGCGGCCGAAGGCAAGATTGTTGATAGTAGAGTGTTGGATGATGCCTTCTTTGTCGATGATGAACAGACCTCTGAGGGCAACGCCTGCTTCTGGGTCGAGGACGTTGTAGTCTGAACTAATTGTTTTTTTGAGGTCAGCAACTAAGGGATAGTTGAGGTCGCCGACACCGCCTGATTTGCGGTCTGTTTGTATCCAAGCGAGGTGGGAGAATTCGCTGTCAACGGATACGCCGAGGATTTCGGTATCGATTTTCTTGAAGTCCTCGAAGCGATCGCTAAATGCTGTAATCTCAGTCGGGCACACAAAGGTGAAGTCCAAGGGGTAGAAGAACAGGACTACATACTTTTTGCCTTTATAGTCTGACAGTTTAACAGTCTTGAATTCCTGATCCACTACGGCTGTGGCTGCGAAATCGGGTGCAGCTTGACCAACCCGGAGGCATTCACTGGTCATAGATTTTGTTTCCTTTTTTACGAACTGTTACAAATATATCATACTCATAACGACTACAAGTATCTTCTCGATCAATCAAAAAAAAGGCTCTCAAATTTGAGAGCGCAGTTTTTTTGATTAAATAATGGCTCAGGCGGGATTTGAACCTGCGACCTTGGGCTTATGAGTCCCCTGCGCTAACCACTGCGCCACTGAGCCAAATCTACTTCACGATTTACCATCGTAGCACGGTAGGGCTAGCTATGTCTTGTTTTCAAACAACAGTATTTCTAATAATATACCGTAAAAGTTATGAGTTTTGGTAATCATTCAAAACCCATAACTTCCGACCAGTCGTTACCGAGAAGCGCTGGACGCATCGTCGGGCAGTAAAGCCATGGGGTTGATAGCACCCTGTCCGGCGGGATGAATTTCAAAGTGCAAGTGCGGCCCGGTACTGAAGCCAGTGCTGCCCATTTCTGAAATCTGTTCCCCTTGAGCGACTCTCTGACCCTTTTGCACCAAAATTCTGCTGTTGTGGGCATAGACAGTCTCAGTGCCGTCAGGATGGGTAATTTCCACCAGATACCCATAGCCGCCGTCGTTCCACTGAGCATAGGTAACCACCCCGTCTGATGCTGCCACAATTGGCGTGCCGATCGGCCCTGCAATATCAATTCCTTTGTGCATCCGTCCCCACCGCCAGCCGTAGCCAGAAGTAAGAACGCCCTTAGACGGCCAAATAAACCCCTTAGCCGACTGTTGTTTGCCGTTAGGCAGATAGGTATCAGGGCTAGAAAGCGGAGGCAGTTCTGGAGAAACCATGCGTCCCAAAGACGGGTTGCTTAGGGGATCGTAACCGTCGGCTCCCAAAGGAGCAGTTGCTACCACAGGCTGCTGCCCAGCAGAGGTCGGCGTCAGGTTGATCGGTTGCAGTTCCGCTGCGCGAGCGGGGTCTAAACGCTCTTGCTGCTGCTTCTGAACCTGTTCAGACCACGCTCTCGATGGCGGTCTGCTGATTTCATTCTGCACCGCCTCAGTATAGTCGGGGGTGTAAAGATATGGATTGACACTTGGCATATCCTCAGACGGGTTGACCGAAGACCCGTCATTTGGAGCTAGGGACACCGCATTGGGGCCGATCGAATTGCGCGAGGCACGATATTCCTCTCGCAGCCGGACAACTTCTGCCCTCAATCGTTCGGAATAAGGGTTGAGAGCTTCTGCGGTAGGGAGAGCCTCCGAATTCGACTCTGGTAAAGCGCTAGTTGGATCGGCATTTGAACCCTGAGCGCTAGTATTTGCCACGAAGCTGAGCGGCTGCGGGTATTCTCCCGTAGCGATGGCGGTAGCAGTTGCACTGGCTGGCCCAGGCAGGGCACTGGTGTCAACTGCACCTGTAAATGTTGGTTCGCCTTGAAGAGCCAGCTTCCCTGGATCGCGAATCGTTTGGGAAACTTGAGTGAGCGGAATGCTGTTAATTTGGGGAACCATCGGCGCTGAAATATTGTTCAGACCTTCCAGGTTCTCCAGGGGAGATACAACAGGCACTTTGGGCGCGGGTACTGCAACGCCAGCACCTGCTATTTCCGAGGTAGACGAGCTGGGGTTCAAAGATGCGGGAACCGAACTCGCTGCCCAGACAGATGTAGAGTTGGAGGCAGAATAAGATGCTGCCACCTCCACCCCTGGATTTTTAAATCCAACTTGGGGAATTTTGAGGCGTTGATTGACATTCAGCAAGTTGGGGTTGCCGAGCTTGTTGACGGAGATCAGATCTTTGGGCGATACGCCGTGACCTTTGGCGATCGCATCTAGGGTATCTCCCGGACGCACGCTGTAGAGAACCTCAGCCGGCGTGGCGGTACTTCCCGCAGGGGGGACTACCACAGCCGAGGGCAAACTGGGTGTTGCCAAAGACTCTTCAATTGACTCGAATGCTCGATCGGGCGATGCTGCTTGACCTCCCCCGGAATTGGGAATTACAGGTGTGGCATCGAGGTCAGGAATAGTTGTCCCAGTTGCATATCCGGGGGAGGTCAGCGTCGGTGTTGACTCGGGCAAAAATGCCGCAGGTGTAGATAAAGTTGCTCCCCCCTCCGACCCGAACATAGTTCGACCCGATTCTGTGGTGCGGTTTTCCTGTTTTTTCAAACTGTCGATCGCCCCGTCTGCATTCGGGATCTCGATCGAACTTTGTTCCGGTACCGTCGTAACCAGCGGGGTCGCTGCGGTTGATGGCAGCGCTGTCCTGGCTGCACTATCCAATGGCTCGGAGCCAGTCAGATTTAACTCTTGTTCGGGATTGACCGTCGCTGCGCGCTCTAGCGAAGCCGATGTGCTATAGCCGGCGTTCTGTTGTGGTGTGGCTTCCGTCGCAGTCGGAATTCTGAGCTGTTGGCCAACTTGGAGTATGGTATCGGGTTGGATGTCGTTGGCAGTTGCTAGTACCAACGGTTCAACTTCATAATCCCGAGAAAGCTCCCAAAGGCTTTGCCCCTCCTGCACCTTAACCGTCGCCGGCTCAGAAGGTGCTCCGGGCTGTTGGGCCTTGGAACCGTCAACTTGTGCGGACGTAGCGGACCCGTTGGCCGATACTGGCTGTACTTCAGCGGTGGATTCTGATGTCGGTGCGAGTTCAGACGCGCGAGCGCTGTCTCCATTTCTCGGTAGCAGAATGCCAGAAGCACCTACCGATATTGCCAGCCCGATCGTGGCGAGAGAGCGAACTCTGCCTGTGCTGAGCGTTGTCTGTTTGGATGGTTCCGCAGAACCGTCTCTGTCGATTTCACTAGCCTGAACAGGCTTAATTTGGGGATATGTTCGTTTCAAAAAAACGACCTCCTACTGAGAAGCGCTAACTGTCCTTGGAAACACTCAAGGGGATCGCATGACGCTGAGTTTAAATCAACAAGCAAAAATATTCTGATTGTTGACAGCTATCATGCTTAGGCCAGATTACCTTGCTTTTTTAATTTAGACAAGCTCAAACCGTCATAAATTTTAAAATTCTCGGTCAAACCTGCTGCAATTAACCCCACAAGCCTTACACCGCAATAGCTGGAACGAATACATAAAATCTTCGTTCCGGTAAGGCTCTGAACTCTCACCTATTATCAGACTTTAGGCTAATTTCCGGACAACCTACAACCGTATATTTACTAGATATAGTGTTCAGACCCAAGCTGGTACTCGCTCACGCCCTAAATCGCTAAAATCCTCTGTTTTTGTTGCTGAATCATCTTGGGAGTAATTTGGTGTTGCTGATAACAATCTGTTTTTGAATGAATAAAATATATTAATGTCGGCTATCTAGATTTTCACCCCTTTGATACAAATTTCTTATACTTAAATGGAGATTTGGCAGCCTCCGGCAGCTATTAAATATCTATATATTTATGTGTTGATAATGATTTATCCCAGCTCTCCCAACTGTCGTTTAGCCTCAAATAAACCCACAGTGGCGCTGACGGAGAGGTTCAAACTCCTGACTCCAGGCTGGCTCATCGGAATAAAAAGTGTGGCGTCGCAGGCATCCAAGACGAATTGGGGAATGCCTACAGTTTCCGAGCCAAACATCAGCCAGTCGTTGGGCTGAAATTGGAATTGCGCGTAATTGCATCGCCCGCCAGTGCTGAATCCGATCGATCGTCCCCCGCGCTGCTCCCGATAGGCCTGAAAAGCCGCTAAGTCTTCGTGGCAGTGGAGGTTGACGTAGGGCCAGTAATCTAAGCCTGCCCGTTTCAGGTAGCGATCGCTAATTTCAAACCCCAGCGGGCCCACTAAATGCAGTTCTGTGCCTGTGGCAGCGCAAGTGCGGGCGATATTGCCAGTATTTGGGGGGATTTGCGGGTGAATCAAGACAAGTTGGGGCATGAAGCTAATTAAAAGCGAACAATACAGCTATTGGGAAATTTAAAAAACCACCCACAGGTAGATATACCTTATAGCTTTTATTTATAACCTTTGTCGAACTCCATTGATTAAATATTCTGATTTGTTTTTGGGAGTCGCTCTGCAACTTTTGACCGGGAGGTGCGGGCTATTTGTATTGGCTGAGTACGCATAGCCAGGGGGCTAGTGAAAGCCCCCGTTATAATAACGGCGGGTACTTCAGGCAACTAACTGGGCGCACAAGTTGTCTTCTAGCTCCCATTCTTGGTGAGCCATCCCCTGAATCCCTTGCAGAATAATACTGCGGGTGTCCGAACCGCCCTCGTGTAGCTTCAACCACTGCTGGGCCGTGTTGCCTTCCCGGAGAATCTTTTTGAGTGGCGAGAGAAAGCAACTAAAGCCGCGTTTTTTGGCTATAGGCCACACTTCGCGGTAAATTTCCTCAATCCAATCTCGTGCCAGAATAGTCCTGCCGTCCTGCCAGTGGGTTAGTGGAGCATCCAAACTTTGCCGGGATGCAGCAATTTCGTTGGCGTCTGTGAGAGCAACTAAGTCTTGGTTGCGGGTGGCCGCCGGTAAGGTGCTGAGTTCTAAGGGGTCTAAGCTGGGGTCTTCCATCATCTGCCCAATGCGAGCTTCTAGTAAGGCAGTGATGGCCAACAAAGCCAGAGGATTGACTTCGAGGTCGCAAATTCTCAGTTCGAGGCGGTTGAGACAGTAGGGGCGACGATCGCCATTGGGTCGCACTGCAGACCACAAATGGCGGACGTTTTGCATAGTACCGAGTTCTAGCTGTTCTTCAGTCCACTGAATGTAATGCTTGTGACTTTCAAACAGAGGGACGATGGCGGGAGTTTTGGGAAACAAACCCCACCGAGTGGAATGATAGCCCGTGGCTTCGCCGTCGAGGAAGGGAGAAGAGGCGCTCAAGGCAAGGTATAGCGGTGCTTCGACGCGGGCGAGGCGGATGGCCCGCATCAGCATTTCTGGTTGGGAGATGCCGATGTTGATGTGAATGCTGGCGGTGACGACTTTGGTGCCGTAGGTTTGCTCGATGTAGGTGTGGTAGGGGTTGTTGGGATCGGATCTGTAAAATCGATCGCTTCCTCCGAGAGACAAGGTACTTCCCGGCAGCAAGGTATAGTCGCCCAATTGTTTGAGATACTCGCGCAGCCGGACTCGCGGCTTGACTAAGGCGCACAACAGGCGATCGTAGCTGCACAGCGGGGCGGTCGTGTACTCCACATTGCGGCTATCAGGCTCCCGCACAAACCCCTCTAAATCGGCAACTATGCGATCGGAGAGACCGACAACCTCACCTTCGGGAGTGCCGGTATACATTTCTACTTCAAAGCCTTTTGATAGCAGCACGTTTGTTCCTCAGCTAAGTTGAGTGCTAATTTCTAGTATCCCAAAAATTGACCGGTTCATACTATCTTCCACGAGGCAGAGTTGAAATTTTTCGCCACGGGCACTGAAACCGGGTGTTTCGGCGCCGGCAAGTTTGAGCGTTTGTGTGTTAGTTGCGGGCCCGCCACGACAAATACTCCCCTCGCAAAGAATTCCCGAGGCGGTTTTAGAGTCAAAAAGGCTGTTTGTTCGATCGCGGACGTGTTTCATGGGGCATTCGTGACGATCGAACTTATGGTGAATAGAACCCACTCCTGCCTCCGTTCGTCATCTGTTTTCTGCCTTGAGGGGGATAGCCGCAGATATATCTTGGGTGCGATTCTAAAAGATCACTCTGCAATAGTTTTGAGCTATTATTAACCCCTAAAAATCCCTGTGAAAGAGCAAGAAAGAACCCCTCCCAATTTTTGGAATATGCTAAGCAATTTAGCCTTAGTCCGGTTTTTGCTTTTATTTGCTTCTGGTTGGGCTGGACTGCAACTTTTAGCTTACTTTGAAACTGCAGTCGCGGTTTTCACCATTGCTGCACTCGTGGCTTTTTTGCTCAACTATCCGGTGCGAACTCTCCAAAGATTTTTACCGCGAAGTTTAGCTGTCGCCTTCGTTGTCTTGCTCACCATTTTAGTTTTGGGCGGTCTCACCGTCACTGTAGGCGTCACTCTTTTATCTCAAGGACAGCAATTAATTGACAGCATGACTGAATTTTTGAATGCTCTGGCGCCTCTGTCCGAGCGCATCGAAGCATTTCTGCGGGCGAGAAACCTGCAAGTTAACCTGCGAGTTATTGAGGAACAACTGCGAAATCAAGCTTTGGCGGGAGTTGTATCGAGTATTGCTTTTTTACAAGTATTTTTAACCAATTTATTGAATTTAATATTAATTTTGGTGGTGGCTTCTTTCATGTTACTTGATGGAGAGAGGCTGTGGGTGTTAGTTCTCAAATTTATACCTCGACACCTGCACAGGCGTTTAAGCGTAACAATAGAGAAAAACTTTTTAGGATTTTTTCAGGCACAAATCCTATTAATGTTATTTTTGACAACAGCAAGTTTTTTAATTTTTCTGCTGTTAGATGTGAAATTTCCCTTGATTTTAGCCTTTATTATCGGATTGTTTGATTTAGTTCCAGGGATCGGAGCGACGCTGGGAATTAGCTTAGTTTGTTTTATTGTATTGTCTCAAAATGTGTGGCTATCTTTAAAAGTATTGGCAGCTTGCATTGTTTTGCAGCAAATTCAAGACAACTTTATTCATCCCAGACTGATGCAAAATTCCCTTAACCTCAATCCGGTAGTGGTATTTTTTGCACTGTTAGTCGGGGCAAGATCAGCAGGACTTTTAGGTATATTTCTGGCGATTCCGCTAGCGGGAGTGATAGTTAGCTGGTTTGACATTGAAGAAATGCAAGCGGAAGGTTAGTTGATACAGCCCTCCTACTTTATATCAAATCCGGCTGAAAAATTCGGTTTTAACCTGCCGACTCAAAGTCCCCTGATTCAAAAACTCTCCTGTTCCCAAAGGGCAACTAAAAGTCAAAAGAAAAAAGCAATGTAGGGTACACCTTACTGCGTCAAGTCAATGAATAAATTGCAAGTCAGTAGGAAATCTTTCTTCTTCTGGTTCTGGATCATAAATGTAATCGCAGTCAAAACGCAGAGCTTGAGAGTGGCGGCTGATAGAAAATCCGCAATTACTCACCATTTCTGTAGTAAAAGTTGCCATGACTAACTCAATGAGCCTTCTGTAGGAAATGTTAGGTAGTTGAACGTAATAGGTGCGTCTGGCAAAAAAGATTCTCTCATCTTTCGGGAGAATTATGCCATTAATTCTGTGTGCGTGTTGAATCGGCTTGATATAGGTTTCAATAAACTGCGACTGATTTTTTTGCAGTCTCGCTAATCTTTCGTGTTGCAACCAGCTCATTTGAAACACAATTTTAATAAATTCAAAACCTAAAATGTAGTTAAAAACATTATTACGTTCTTCTGTACTCAAGACGAAGCGGAGTGCAGATTCTAAATATTGGTCAGTTTCTCTGCGCGATTGTTGAGCTGAGTGGATATAAAATTGTTTGATGTAGCTTCTTAAATCTGATTCGTTTAATTGTTTTTTGACCCGAAATCTGATTAAATACTCTTTGACTCGGTGTAGAGTATCTACATCTTCAAACATTTTTGAGACTAAACCGTCGGCTGTATAATTATCTAAAAATTCTGCTTGCAAGTCGGGAGTAGATGCACACAATATGTAGCAGAGGGACAAAACATAGCGCCGTTGGTTCCAAGGCAAGCTTTGGGCCCATTCTTTAACTTCTACAGGGAGTTTTTGCAGCACGGTATCTGTGTGGGGGAGTTGAGCAAGGTCGGCATATTTATGTTTTTGTTTAATCATTGCCTGAAACCTTATATTAGTAAGTATACAGAGTAGTAGATCGCAGAGGATGGGAGAGGGGAGCTGCGAGGGAGGGCTGCCACTTATTCTGTCTTATTTTCTTGCCATCTATCTAAATATACATTCTGGATGCAACAGAGGGCGTGATCTGTCTCACACTTTAGCGAGTTTTAAATCACAAATGCTAGCTCTTCGCATCACATTTTGCGACTGTGAGTGTCACCCATAAAACTTATTCACGTCACCGGAGTAACAGTGGGTTTCGTTGAGGATTAAGTCGAGTGATTCATAAGTTTTTGTTAGTAATTATTACTGAGATCAATCATGAACTGGACTACAAGTATTTTCCCGAAAAATCAGTGCCAAGACTTAACTTTTTGCGATCGCCTCTTGCAACAAGTGCCACAGTGGCTCGATAGCATTGCAGTGGGAGAGCCACCAGTAACTCAGTGGTGTGCCAACTTATACTCACCCGGTGTTCTTGTGAGAGAGATATCTAGTTATTGGGACACCATTTTTTCCATATACTGCCTATGTGCAAACTTAATCCTGTGTATGAGGAATTAATTGGGTTAAGCTGTTGGTCTCTCTCGTTTTGGGGTGGGGTCAGCCAGAACAGATACAAGTTTCCGACAAGAGTAGTGAGCAACCCAAAGTTTTAGCTCCTAGTTCCAACTCCCAGATGTATCTGTGGAGTAAATCTAACATCTAAAATCGACTGAGGTATGCGGCGAAGATGTAACCCTGTACTGCTGATTGAGGGGTGTCATACCTCGATCACCCATTGATATCAATTATTTATGGGGTCTGTCACTCTGGTAGTTGCGAGAGCCCTAATTTAAGCCATAATTGTTGATAATATCAAGGGATGCCTGTCGATAGGAGTGGGTATCCATCGTGGCGCTTAAGCCAAAAATAACATCAAGCGGTAGCAGCAAAAGCAATAACTATAAAAATAATTTAATAATCTAGGTGGGATTAGGGAAGTGAATATGTTTAACGCAACTGAACTGCTGATTAAGGCTTTTGTCAATCGCCTGATTGAAGGCTACCGCCACACTTATGGCGGGTTTAAATCTGACTATGGCGAGATTATTGCTTGGGTGGCGAGTATGGCTTTAGAAAATATTGCTAATAGCGATGCTCTTTACCATAATGTCGAACACACTATTTTAGTAACCTTGGTGGGACAAGCAATTCTGGGTGGGAAGCACATCCGCGAAGGGGGTGTTTCCTGCGAAGATTGGCTGCACTTCCACATTGCTTTGCTATGTCACGATATCGGGTATGTTAAAGGTGTCTGCCGACAAGATAGAACAGATTTGGGACTGTATGCAACGGGAATAGGCGACCTGAAATTAACACTGCCTCCAGGGGCGACGGATGCTAGTTTGATGCTTTATCATGTCGATCGCGGAAAAATGTTTATTGACGAGCGTTTTGGCAGCCACAAACTGATTGATGCTGAGCTGGTTAAGCGTAATATTGAGCTGACTCGTTTCCCAGTTCCTGCTGATGAAGATTATCAAGATATTGTAAATTACCCGGGTTTAGTTCGGGCTGCTGATTTAATTGGTCAGTTGAGTGATCCGCGATATTTGCAAAAGATTGCGGCGCTGTTTTACGAGTTTGAGGAGACTGGGCAAAATCTGGTTTTGGGCTATCAGAACCCGGGGGAGTTGCGGGATGGTTATCCGAAGTTTTATTGGAATGTGGTTTATCGGTATGTGAAGGATGCGATCGGCTATTTGGAACTGACGCAGCAGGGGAAACAAGTGGTTGCTAATTTGAGCGCGAATGTTTTTCGGGTGGAGCATTCTCAGGTTCCAGAGTCTGCGGTGGCTGTAGTTAGCTAGGGTTGGGGTGGATGTCGGGCGATCGCTCTTTTCAACTGATTCGCGGTCAAGGTTACTTTAAGTTAAAATCTATAATTGCTTTGACAATTACTGATTTTGAAATGTTTGGCAATGACCAAGAAGTAATTTCTCATTTTGTGTTTACGGATAAAAACAGTTTATTTGATTATGTCGATCCATAGATTGAACTAATATTTATCGAATTGCCAAAATAAAATAACCAATTGGATGAGTTAGGAACTTTGACTGATAAGTGGATTTATTTTAAGAAAAATGCTCCCAGCTTGGAAATAGTGCCGTCAACAATGGAAACAGTATCGGAAATACAGCAAGCCTTTGCGATTGCCAATGAAACTAATTTGAATCCAGAGGAGTTGGCATATTTAGAAGAACACGAAATGTTTATTCTCCATCAGCAGCGTGTCTTGCTCAAGGGAATTGAAAAAGGCATCGCACAAGGCAGAGAACAAGGCATCCCAGGAGGCAGAGAAGAAGGAATCGCGCTAGGAATGAGAGAAAAGGCTCTATAAATTGCTAGGCAACTTCTCAATGTCCTTGACAATCAAACCATTAGTCAAACTACTGGTTTGAGCGTTGAAGATATCCAAAACTTGCGGGAGGAATAGAAGGAAGGGAAAAAGTGCGATCACACAATGAGTGCACCTTTTCTCGTTAACAGGCTCAGCCTGGTAGCACTGGTTTTTGAGGCTCTGCCTCTGTGATTGAGAATTACGCTAAATATTAACTCTCATCCACCTAATACTCAAGGATGAGCTTGCCCTCTCTCTAAAGGAAGATTTCATTAAACGAGTAAATTCCGTATGATGCTCTAAAAGTAAGTTAGAGGGGAAAGCTATCTCCGACTGTAGCTCCGAATAACTGACCAATCTTACAATATAAAAAAATACATCTCATGACATCAGTCACTCCAAATCAAACTTCCTCTCAATACGAAGTTAGCGAAGCCGAAGAAAAAATTGACTCTCTGGTAGAAGAAGTTAAGCCAGAAAGCGAACTCGATTTAGAATTCCTCTACACCAGAGACATTGAATTCCGACAAGAAACAATTTATTTCATTGTAGTCGATCGCTTTTACGACGGCGACCCCGCAAATAACGAAGGCCCCAACCCAGAACTTTACGATCCAGAAGGCAAAGATTGGGGCAAATATTGGGGCGGCGACTTGCAGGGAGTTATCGACAAACTCGATTACTTAAAAGATATGGGAGTTACCGCAGTTTGGCTGACTCCACTGTTCGAGCAAGTTGAAGCATTATTTGTCGAACAAGCTGCAATTCACGGCTACTGGACTAAAGATTTTAAGCGACTAAATCCCCGCTTCATTGCCACAGGCGACAATCCTTCTATCAACCAAACACAAGAAACTAAAGATACCGTATTTGACAAATTAGTATACGAGTTGCACCAGCGAAATATGAAACTCGTGCTCGATATTGTCTGCAATCACAGCAACCCAGATTTTAGTGGTAAAAAAGGGGAACTCTACGACGACGGCGTAAAAATAGCTGACTTTAACGACGATGAAGATGACTGGTATCACCACTACGGCGAAGTCACAAACTGGGAAGATGAATGGCAAGTCCAAAACTGCGAACTCTCGGGTTTAGCAACTTTCAACGAAAACAATATTGCATACCGCAATTACATTAAGTCAGCAATTAAACAATGGCTGGACAGAGGCGTTGATGCTTTGCGGGTTGATACAGTCAAGCATATGCCTATTTGGTTTTGGCAGGAGTTTAATGCTGACATTTTAACACACAGACCTGATGTTTTCATTTTTGGCGAATGGATTTACAGCGACCCTAGAAACGATCGTTCTGTGGAATTTGTCAACGAGTCGGGGATGACTATTTTAGATTTTGGTCTGTGCGTGGCAATTCGAGAAGTATTGGGAAAGGGTGCGGAGGCGGGATTTAAGTTAGTCCAAGATGTCCTGAATTTGGATCACCGCTACTACGGGGCGACGGAGTTGATTACTTTTATTGACAACCACGATATGCCGAGGTTTCAGTCGTTGAATCCCGATCCAGAAATGCTGCGGTTAGCGATAGGTTTAATTATGACGACTCGCGGCATTCCTTGCATTTATTACGGCACCGAACAGTATCTTCACGATGATACCGAAGGGGGAAACGACCCCTACAACCGCCCGATGATGGAAAAGTGGGATACTGATTCGCCGATTTATCGAGATGTGCGGTTGCTGTCGGGCTTGCGGCGGCTGAATCCAGCTATTTCGATGGGGAGTCAGTGGCAAAAATATCTAACTGCTGATGTTTATTGTTACGTGCGTCGCTATCGCGATTCCGTGGTGTTTGTAGCGATGAATCGGGGCAATTCTGTGACACTTAAAGAGGTGGATACTGAGCTGCCTGATGGAGAGCATACGGAGGTTTTATCCCGCCGTAAGTTTGAAGTTAAAGATGGAATGCTGTACAACTTAGAGTTGGGTTCGCGGGAAGTAATGATTTTTAGCCGCGTCGGAGAGCGAGTTAAGGCGAAAACTATTGTGCGGGCGCAGCTTAACAGCGTTAGAACTCAGCCTGGGGAAAGAATTGTGGTGATTGGAGATTGTCCTGAATTGGGGAATTGGGATATTAGTAAGGGCTACCCCTTAGAGTATATCAATACTAATACTTGGTTTGGGGAAATTCCTTTTAATGAAAGTGCGGGGAAGTTGATTTCTTATAAGTATGCGCTGCTACGGGAAGGACTGTCGCCGCTGCGAGAAAATCTGGTTTGTCGCCGCTGGGTTTTAGTTTCGGAAGGGACTGTGAAATGGCGGGATAAGTGGGCGAGTGGACGGGAGTCTTAATAGTTTTGATTTCGGAGTTTTGAGTGAAACCGTTTTAGGCACATAAACCGGGTTTGATGAACGAAAATACTTCCTTAAGCCTTTCGATGATCTTTGTCAAACCCGGTTTATTTACTAGGTAAGTAACTGCTATAAGATTTAATTAGGAACTGCAACTCATAATTGATGATTTTTTAAATATGACTTAGGTAATAAATAGTTGGGCTTTTTATCTATGTCAGTAAGGTGTGCATTGTGCATCCTGCGGACGTGATTTATGGTGCGCCTCGGCGCACCATACAGTTTTATTAAAGCGATCGCCACTTCTTGGCTAAAACATCGACATAACGTTCGCTGCTGTGCTGGTTCACAACCATTTCGTAGCCGCGCTGCGCTTGAGATTCAGCTTCTTGAGGATTTTTTAGCAAATGGACGATCGCATCCCGCAAACCTGTTGCATCTCCCACATTTACAACTTTGGCAAGATCCGGGGCAGCTAAATAATCGACCCTACCTTGAGTCCCAGTCATGACGACCGGGCGGCCATTGCTTCCAGTAAAACCTGCACTCCAGCAGCATATTTATTGTCCACCAAACAAACTGCAATTTGGTGCTGGCACAAATTATCTAACCTCAGAAAATTCTATCCTCAACTATTGAAAGTGGTGGTGCGGTCAGTCAGTCGATTTTAGATTTTAGATTTTAGATTTTAGATTTTAGATTGACTCTACACATGATGAATCTGGGGGTTCTCCGTCATGTCTAAATTTTTTTAATTCCACCACTCCTGTCTGGGACTTGTATAGCAACGGCCCTCATGCTTAGGAAACCGGGTTTATGGACAACCGGGCGCAAATCCTGTACGAATCAAAAACAGTGACTCGCGCCGATCGATTCAAAGGACTTAAGCTTTTATGCTGAAGTTAGCTAAAGAATTTATGTTTAACCTCATGTATATTTCTCCAGAGCAAGACCAAAAAATTCGCTACACCCTACGCGAGTGCGGTCAAGAAGCTTACAAGCTCGCAGCCGAACCTTTTGAAGTTTCCGAGAAAGGGCCCAACGACTACGTGACGAGTATCGATCAATACCTAGACCGACAACTATCGGCAGCATTTAGCGCTTTGTTTCCTGAAGACGGCAGGATCACCGAGGAAAACAGCGCCTCCAGAGCAGCTTACGGGGCCAATTACCAACGCCTCTGGTGCATCGATCCCCTCGACGGGACAGAAGAATTTATTCGGGGAAAACTGCACTACGCTTCGATGGTGGGGCTGCTGCTTGAAGGGGAACCGGTGGCCGGCTGGCTCAACGCCCCGGCTTTTGACCAAATGTATTTTGGTGGCAAAGATTGGGGATTGTTCCAAAGTGTGGGAACCCAAGCGCCGCAGCCGATCGCCCTGTGCCCACCCCCGGCTCCGACAGCGCAAAATTGTAAAATTGTTCTCGGAGACAAAGACCAGAAAAACTACGCCCGGGCGATCGCCCAAAGCATCCCCGGAGCCGAATTTTACTCGCTGGGCAGCTTTGGCTTAAAAGTGATGGAAGTTATCTTCGGTCGAGCTGGTTTGTACCTGTATCTCAACGGCAGAGTTAAAGTTTGGGATACCGCCGGCCCTCTGGCTTTAGCAAAAGCAGCCGGATTGGTTTGTTGCGACTTGCAAGGTCAACCGCTGAGGTGGACTAAAGATGCGATCGAGCCGGAAACTCTGGCCCACACACAGTCAATCGCGATCGGCTGGCCGGAATACATAGAACCTCTGTTGGGTAAAGTCCAACAGGCAGTGGCCGGCTTGTAAACCCGTTTAAGATTAAAGAATCTGCCGATTTTACGTGAACCGGGTCTCTGCACCCTTATCATCAATTAAAGGAGCAAGAGATTGTTTGTGTTCCCAAACATCGATCGTTCCCTAGCTGTTGGGTGTCGCCTAATCATATTTCCCACCTCCGCGAGTTTGCATGAAGACAGAAGCTTTCAGTGAGCTGTTCCCTCTATTTAAGGGTGCTAACCCAGAAACCTTGGGAGGGTTGCTATCAAATGCCGTCAAGCATGAGTATCCCCCGGGCCGAGCTGTAGTGATGGAGGATTCTTGGGGCAACGCGATTTACTTTGTCGTGTCTGGCTGGGTAAAAGTCCGCCGCTTGTCAAACGATCGAGCTGTATCAATGGCTATTTTAGGACGGGGTGCCTTCTTCGGCGAAATGGCAATTCTGGACGAATCTCCCCGATCGAATGACGTACTTGCTCTATCGCCAGTGCGACTTCTCAGCGTCACAGCTCAGCGATTTATCCAAACCCTGTTTAAAGACCCGCAATTGCACCACCGGATGCTGCAACTGATGGTACGGCGGCTGCGCCAAACCAATCTCCGCTATCAACTCCGCAACCGCCAGCCAGCGGTTAAACTAGCAAATACTTTAGTCGAGCTGGCAGAAAACTACGGTCAGAAAACTGCTGAGGGCAAAGATATCTTCAATATTCCTTATGAAGACTTAGCTGATGTCACAGATATCACCCTAGATGAAACCAGCAAAATTATGGAAAAACTTGATAGTAAAGGTTGGATCAATATCGATCCAGACCGCCAAACTATCCATTTGATCAACCTCAAGCACTTGATTAATTTGGCAAGTCAATGACTGATGTTACTTGTTTGGATACTTCGTCCGCCGCCGGCAACAGTCAGGGGCAACTAACAGCACCGACAATTCAATATTCGGTGGCGATGCCCAATCCTGAATCCCACCTCTTTGAAGTAACTTTGCGCGTGCAAGGTTGGTCGGAGCAGGTTCTGGATTTAAAAATGCCTGTTTGGACTCCCGGTTCTTACTTGGTTCGAGAGTACGCCCGCCACCTGCAAGATTTTAGCTCACAGGTGGGCGATTCCCTACGGGATAGCTACGCTGTGCGTGCTTTACCTTGGCGCAAGCTCAGCAAAAATCACTGGCAAATCGAGACAAATTCCGTGTCAGATGTCACGGTTTTCTACCGCATTTTTGCCAACGAACTGACAGTGCGAACCAATCATTTAGACTCGACTCACGGTTATTTCAATCCGGCGGCTTTGTGCTTTTTCTTGCCCGGTTTTGAGAGCAACTGCTACACCGTAACCGTTGTGCCGCCGCAGCCCGAATGGCGCACCGTTACTACTTTGCCACCTGTTCCTGGCCAAAATCTTACTTTCGCTGCTGCGGATTTTGACACTCTGGTAGACAGTCCTTTTGAGATTGGCTATCACGAAGTGTACGAGTTTGAAGTGATGGGAAAAGCCCACCAGCTAGTTGTTTGGGGAAAAGGCAATTTAGAACCAGAGCGCACGATTCGAGACATCGAAAAAGTGATCGAAGTCGAGGCAAAAATGTTCGGCGGTTTCCCTTACGAACGCTATGTATTTTTCCTGCATTTGTCTGGCTCTGGTTTTGGCGGTTTGGAACACAAGGAGAGTTGCACTCTCAACTATCCGCGTTTTGGGTTTCGGGCTAAGGAAAAGTATGAACGCTTTATTCAGTTGGTAGCTCACGAGTTTTTTCACCTGTGGAATGTCAAGCGCATTCGACCGAAAGCTCTGGAAGTATTTGACTACGAAAAAGAGAATTATACTCCTTCTTTATGGTTTTCTGAAGGGACTACCAGCTATTACGATTTGGTGATTCCTTTTCGAGCTGGTCTCTACAGCGTGAAAGGTTTTTTCCAAGGTATGGCTAAGGAAATTACTCGCTTGCAGACGACTCCGGGGCGCAACGTGCAGCCTCTGAGCGAGTCGAGCTGGGATGCTTGGATTAAACTTTATCGCCGGGATGCTAACAGCGATAATTCGCAGATTTCCTATTATTTGAAAGGGGAAGTTGTTTCGTTTTTGCTCGATTTGTTGATTCGAGCTAGACACGGCAATGAGCGATCACTCGACGATGTGATGCGTTTGATGTGGCAGCAGTTTGGCAATGCTAATTCGACTGAAAATGGCGATTTTGACCTGAAGTCGGAAACAGACGGCAAGTCGGCGCATTTGACATCAAACGGACACTTAAATTCTCCTTCGCTGCCCGCAGAAATAGGCTTTACTCCCGAAGAGTTGCAAAGTGCGATCGAGTCCGTCGCCGGCATTGATTTGAGCGACTTTTTTGCGCGCTATATAGACGGTACAGAAGAGTTGCCTTACAACAAATATCTCGAACCTTTCGGGCTGCAAATTTGGGTAGATGAAACTGACCGAACGCCTCGCATCGGTTGGACGTTGGGATCGGAAAACGGGCGGGAAATGGTTAAATTTGTCGAAATAGGCTCTCCGGCACAATTGGCGGGAATTGACGCTGGGGACGAGTTGCTGGCGATCGAAGGTTTTCGGGTAAATTCAGAACAAGCGGGCGAGAGACTAAAAGATTTCAAGCCTGGGGATATCGTCTCGGTGACAGTTTTTCACCAAGACGAACTGCGGACTTGTCGTGTGACTCTCGCGCCGCCGCGGCCTGGCCGCTACTCGATCGTGCCGGTGGAACAGCCCACCGCTATTCAGAAACAAAACTTTACTGGATGGCTGGGAGTTCCTCTGTCGAAATTGTGACATAAATGAAGGGGAACGGGAAAGAAAAGACAAGAAGGAATCAGGCTCAATTCCTAATTCCCAATTCCCAATTCCCAATTTTCAATTCCCAATTACCCATTTTAATTATGCAAACCCCACCTCCTCCATCAATTACGCCCCGCCAGATGAATCTGCTGAGGATTGTTACTTCTATGGCTTGGGCTGACGGCCAACTCGCGACAGAAGAAGTTGATTTAATGCTCGATCGTTTTTGCAGTTTGTTTGCCCCAGATACCGACGGACAACAAATGCAACAAGAACTGCGGGATTATATTATGCAAAATATTCCCCTTGACGAGTTGATCGGTCAACTAGAAACTCAAGATGAAAGGGAATTAGTCCTGCAACTCGGCTATGAAGTGATTTCATCTAGTTCTCGCACTCCTGACGAACCAAAAATTAACGCTGAAGAAGCCGCAGCTTATCAAAAATTAGTGCAGTTGCTGAATCTTTCAGAGGATGTGGTCAAGCGTATTGAAGCTGAATCATCGGCGGGAGATACTTCGGAGGGAATGATAGAGAAGATGGCTCAAAAATTAGAAAAGTTCATCAAAGGCTAGTTCGGGACTTGCGTGCGCTTGGCTTAAAAACCCGGTTGATTCCTAAATTTCTTGTTACTAAACCTGGAATTTTTCGTAGAAACCGGGAATAAGCCCTCCATGCCTAAGTCTTGTTAGGTAAGTATCGGAATAATAATTTTATGATTGCAACTATTTACAACTAAATCAGAAGAGAAATAAACCGGATTGTGACTCCCAATTTCCTAAGATATAGTAAGAAATAAACACGGAAAAGTCGAGAATATTTTTTATCGCCGAGAACGGTAAGAGAATTTGCGATCGCCCTTCCCGCGCGCTGCCTTCCCCTTAACGATAATTAGGGACTTAGGTAAAGCCTAAATCCCTAATTGAGCTACCGATTTTTGGCGATGACTGAAAGTGAAGCCAACCAGTCATTAATGCGGTAACTTGCTGAGGGCGTGCCAAGTTCTGTAGCCTACAATTCCATCTTGCGGTAAAGCCTTGCTCAGTTGCAATTGCCGCACTGCTACATCTGTCATCGCCCCGAAGAATCCGTCAATGGAGCCGAAATAGTATCCATTGATTTTCAAGACATTCTGAACAATTTTAACAGCATTACCAGAACTGCCCTTCATGACGATCGGCATATTCACAGGTGCACCAGAGTATAGTGCTTCCCAAGTGATAGGGCCGACAATCCCATCTTCTTTTAAAAAGACGCGGTGTTGATAGCCTTTGACGGCGTTTTGAACTTGGACGCCGAAAATACCGTCAATCGGCCCGAAATAATAAGCCCAATGATATAGAAGCTGTTGTAGTTCCTTGACAGCTTGACCTGTTGAACCCATTTGTAAAGTGGGTTTGTTTACTCCAGTGGTTTCAGCAAATGTAAGACTTGATTGAGCAGTAGTATCGGCGACAAGAGCCATAGTTTCATTGTTCAAGCTTCTTTCTTCGGTATACATAATGTGGTTCCTCTCAACATTTAAGTTTTCGTCTTTGATATTTCAGGTATAACTGGTGGGATTTGTGGATGCACAGTCACTTTTTGGAGTGTCACTCATGTGAGTGTCACTCGTTTGAGTTACCCGTTGGTTTGTCATAACGAATACAAGTTGTAATATTTTTATGAGGACTTCCGTTGTCAATACAAACCAAGGGGTAAGGTGCGCGGTGGACACCTACCCAATACAAAGATGCGAGGTACGCACCCTACCAACTAATGTTGATTGTTTACTCAGTAAATTCTCGCAATGTTGGAATTAAATACTGTGTCAAAGTAAAGGCATCTACTCCTAATTCCGTCCGTTCTTTGGCAGCCATGATTCCCGCTTGAGCGTGCCACCAAGCTGCTGTTACAGCAACTAATTTGGGGGGGGACTTGCGGGCGATCGCTGTTGCTAATAGTCCCCCTAACAAGCCGGTGAGAACATCGCCGCTGCCGCCTCTGGCGAGGGCTGGGGTGCTTTCGGGATTGAGATAGGTGATGATACGTGAAGCGTAGCTATCCCGTAGGGAATCGCCCTCATCCTTCCAACTTATGCAAACTCTCGCTCCTTTGAGCAATATCGTTGCGCCACAAAGCTGAGCTGCTGCTTGAGTTGCCGCAATTCGATCATCGCCGGTTTCGTCGGCTAATTCGGGAAATAAACGCTTGAATTCACCCGGGTGAGGCGTGATAATTGTAAGTGCTGAACGTTCCGACAAAATCGGGACTGTGCCGAGTTGAGCGAGGATATTTAAACCGTCAGCATCTAAAACCAGAGGTCGATCGCTCTCCAGTAGAGATTCTACAGCTATTGCCGCTTCCAATGTCAGACCTGGCCCTGCGGCGATCGCATCATAGAGGCCCAAATCAATTGCTACTGGCAACTCGCTAATTGCACCGCTTTGGGTTTCGGGACATCCTATAACTAATGCCTCTGGCAACTGGCTGCTCAACATCGGTTTAATCGACTCAGGAACAGCGATTGACAGCATTCCGATGCCGCTTGCTCTTGCTCCCAATGCTGCCAAAATTGCTGCTCCGCTGTAGCGGCGGGAACCTGCAATAATTAGTAAGTGACCGTTGGTGTATTTGTGCGAAATTGGCGATCGGGGTAACGGCAAATGCTGAGTTGCCGATGCTTTTGTAATGCGTTGTATTGCTGGCGTTTCGCCCAATATTGCTGCAATATCTGCTGCAGGAATATCAAAATCAATTAATTCGGAACTCCCGATATATTCTAACGCTCTATCTTGCAGAAATGCCATTTTCCACAAACCCAAACATAATGTATGTTTTGCCCGAATTGCCGTCCCCAAAACTTCTCCGGTATCTGTATGAATTCCCGATGGAATGTCTATACTTAAAATGGGTATGTTTAAATTATTTATTTCGTCAATAGCTGACGCAGTGGCGTTATTAATTTCTCGTTCTAATCCGAATCCAAATAAACCATCTACAAGCCAATCGCAGTTTTTCAGCGGTTCAATTTTGTCAACAAATGGAATATTTAAAGAACGCGCATAATCAGCGTGATTTTTTGTTAGTTCTTTTAGTTTAGAAAACGGACAGTAAATAACTACTTGGAACCCTTGAAAGTGCAATTCGCGGGCAACAACCAAAGCATCGCCGCCGTTGTGTCCGGGGCCAACCAATACGCCGATAATTGGCAATTGAGAATTAACAAGATTTTTCCCTTCTTCCCTTTTCCTTCTATCCGTTAAATCCCGTACACTGCCCGTTGCCGAACTTCCTTCCACCTTCAAAAGCTGCTGAATGCGTCTAGCAATCAGTCCCGCGACTTTTTCCATTAAAGCTGCGACTGGCATTCCAGCAGCAAAAATTCTCGTTTCTATTTGCCGCATTTGGTCGGCGGTGACAACAAATTTTTGAATAGTCATATTAGTGCTAAAATTTCAGCTAACAGCAGCAGTGGCAAGTTGTAGTATCTTTGTGGTATAATAAATTAGCTCGATCGAACAAAGTAACAGTAAAATAGCAATTTCTCTCCAACCATGAACAAGATTGTTGTAGGCCTCTCCGGCGGGGTCGATAGTTCCGCAGCAGCCGCAATTTTACACCATCAGGGATATGAAGTGGTGGGTTTAACGCTGTGGTTGATGAAGGGCAAAGGTCAGTGCTGCTCTGAGGGAATGGTCGATGCAGCTAAAATTTGCGAAGATTTGGGCGTTCCCCACCACATTGTTGACAGCCGCGAGGTCTTTCAGGCAAGTATTGTCGATTATTTGGTGGAGGGTTACAGTGCAGGAGTTACGCCTTTGCCTTGTTCGCAGTGCAATAAAACTGTGAAGTTCGGGCCAATGCTTAAGTATGCTCGCGAAGAACTGGGAATTGAAAAAATCGCTACAGGGCACTACGCTCGGATTACTTACGATGCTGCTACGGGTCGTTATCAGTTGCTGCGGGCGATCGACCCTGCGAAAGATCAGTCTTATTTCTTGTACGATCTAACACAGGATTTGTTGGCGGGTACGGAATTTCCTTTGGGGGAAATTACCAAGACAGAAACTCGCAGAATTGCGGCAGAATTTGGCTTGACAACTGCTGATAAGCCGGAAAGTCAGGATTTATGCTTGGTGGAAAGTAACGGTTCGATGCGGGCTTTTCTGGATAAGTACATTGCGCCGCAAAAGGGTGACATTGTGGACAAGTCAGGGCGGGTGCTCGGACAGCATGACGGTGTGCACCACTACACCATCGGGCAGCGGAAGGGACTCGGAATTGCTGCCGCGGAACCGCTGTATGTGATTGAACTCGATGCTGCTGGCAATCGGGTAATTGTGGGCGATCGACAGTTGGCAGTAGAATCTGAATGTACAGTCCAGAAAGTGAATTGGGTTTCTGTGGCTGCGCCGATGGCTCCGATTCGGGCTCAGGTACAGATTCGATATCGATCGCAACCCGTCCCGGCTACAATTATTCCTGTAGAATCCTCCCAACCAGAGGAAAAAGTCGGCGGTTCAAGAGTTAAGTTGATTTTTGACGAACCGCAGTTGAGCATTACCCCCGGACAAGCGGCTGTTTGGTATGACGGCGATGTGCTATTGGGCGGCGGCATCATCGAAAGAAACCAACTCCCGGGTTGATTTAAGGGGCAGGCTTGCGTGCCCACCCCACAAGAAACTTCCCACAAGAAAATTCACTCTTTGTGGAACAGGCATCTTGCTTGTTCCAAGAAGCCTACCCCACAAGAAACTTCCCACAAGAAAATTTACTCTTTGTGGAACAGGCATCTTGCTTGTTCCAAAAGTAAACTTATTTTTCATTTCACAGGGTTACATTTACCTAGCTAACTTTTTTTCCAAACGCAAGATATTTCCCCTAGCATTAGTACGGTAAACCCAAGTTTGCCTACCATCAGAAACCACAACCCGCCAACCTTCGACAATCATTTGACCGCAAATTTCATCCGCTTTCGAGAGTCCTAAACAAGTATTCGGCCAACTTTGTCCGCTCGATTCAGTTACTTTCAACTTGTCAGCAGCAATGCCAGTGGAGTCCGACAACTCTCGGCGAACTGCTGCTGCTACGGTTGCGGGCAATTTATTCGGGGGATTTTGGCGCGTAGCCTCGGCCAAATTGCCCGGTTCGGAAATTAGAGTATTGAGTGCCAATACCGAATAGCTGATTTTTTGGGGTACCGCGGCTGAGGAAAATTGCTGCGCGGTTTGCTGTTGTTGTCTTTCCAACTGGGCAAGGGAATCTTTGAGAGCGCCCGCGTTAGCCGCAGCGGTGTGTCTTAGCGCCGGATACATTTCCCATACCAGAATTCCTGTCAGCACCAAAGCCAAGATTACAGGATTGGGCTGCTTTTGCTCTCGGTTTTTATTCTTTGGGGATTTATTTTTGGAGATTCTTTTCATCATACGCCCTCTGCCTCACTTTACACAATGCGCGATCGCTCCTGAACACTCAACTGCAGATACTTACTTAGACACTATTGCTGGTGGTATTGGTTCCTTTGTGCAGAACCGACTTGACTGCTGGTTGCTGGTGCGGCGCAAGTATTTCCTACTTGCTGCCGACAGTTGTGTTTCAGGAAACTTGCACTACCCAGTTATTACTTAATTTTTACTTTTTGTCTCCGGGTATTAAGAAAAATTTATGCTTAAGTAAATATTCTTAAAAGCCTCTAATCCTCCCCCCGAATCTCAGTACAAATTACTATTCTGCGTTCCAAAACTGCTAAACGTGTTTTAGACTGTGGAAGGCGAACTGAGCCAAGGATATCACAGGGATGCCGCAAAATTTGTTGCAACAGGACGAAAACGCCTTAGAAATTAAATCAGCTATCGCTGATTAATTGTATTAGCATTGTGGTTTTCTAGAGCGAGTGTCCCCGAAACTACTTTAGTAGCGATCGCTACTTTTTTAGTATAATCTTCTTTAAATGTATCAATTATGAACAGAAAATCCTTGGCTATCCATTTAATGAATCGGCTGAGCTATCCTCAAAAATTTACCTTAATCGGTTGTCTATTTGCAATACCGTTAACCTTGATCATGTACCTGCTGATTTCCGAAATTAACAGCAGGGTTGATTTTTCCAAAAAAGAAATCTACGGTAATCAATACCTGCGCCCGCTGCGCCAGTTGAGGGAATACATACCGAAACTTCAACTGTTAAATTATCATAGTTTCAATCCTAATTTAAGCAATTCAGAATCCCGAACCGATTAAGAAGCCAAGAAGATAGACAAGAACTTTCAAGCGCTAGCAAATACAGATTGCCAGATATGAAACATATTAATGTCCAGTGAAAACTTTAATAAAAGTTATCAAAATTGGCAAAATTTCAAACTTCGCCACAGCCAGTGTAGTTTAGAAACTTACAATTTTGTAGATTAACGTTTAGCTGCCGAACTTAATAGACTGAGCGCTCGCGTCGGCGATACTGATAATCTAATTTTAGACCCCGATCTAGATGCCTATTATTTGATGGATGCTACTTTGCTGAAGTTTCCAGAAATTCCAAAAATTCTGTCAGAGATTAGGTTTATTTCTCAAATAAACAGCTTGCGTTCCGATGCCACACCTAAAGAAAGAGCGAAACTGATTACTTTAACCCGCAAATTGAGAGAACTTAATCAGGATTTAGCTATCAATATGGAGGTAGGACTTATACCAATTTTACATGAAGTTGCATAGAATAAAGATACTGTTGAGAGGTGATGAGTTATGGCACGTCAACTGATGGTGGCGAGCGCAGAAAGTGCAGAGAGTTTGGAGCAACAACTAAAAAACAGTCGTACCGCCAGTCAGAAAGAACGGTTGCAAATGTTGTGGTGGCTAAAAACTGGACAAATCACTCAGCATCAAATCCTGGCCAAACGTCTGGGACGTGATGGTTCAACGGTAACTCGGTGGTTGCAAAAGTATCGTCAGGGAGGATTGTCCGAATTGTTGGCCCTCAAGAGTGCACCCGGAAAATTGCCCCACTTGAGTCCAGAGGCTCTTGCCGGATTACAAAAAAGACTGGAACAGCCACCAGGCTTCAAAACTTACGGAGAAATCGTGGAGTGGCTCAATGAGACTTATCAACTGAACCTGACATACCCCACAGTCTATCATTGGGTACACTATCGACTTAAAGCTAAATTAAAAGTGCCACGCCCCAAAAGCGGGAAGCAAGAACCCAATGCCGATCAGCGTTTTAAAAAAACATCGCCCCAGCCCTGTTGACCTATCAACGCTTGTTTGGAAAGGGACAACGGCTGCGTTACTTGTGTCAAGACGAGACCCGCTTGGGACTTAAAACAGAAACAGGGAAAGTGATTATGGCGTTTGGAGTGAAACCTTACGCACCGGTACTCTGGAAACGTGACAATTTTTGGCTCTACGGGGTGGTCGAACCTTTGAGCGGCTGGCATTTTTGTCAAGAATACGATCGCCTCAATACTCAAAGATTTCAGGAGTTTATTGATGCCCTCTCACATCAACTGGGAGATGACATCGCACTTATTCAACTTGACCAGGCGGGGGATCATGTGACCAGTGCTCTGCACTGGCCTGATACAGCAAATTCCATGTAAATGTGGTACACTACATTCAGTACATCAGCAGAAAAAATGAAAGCTTATTCGCTCGA
>NZ_JAUBQB010000161.1:0-3693 GCF_036701035.1 Microcoleus sp. Pol7_B2
TGAGGCTCTAGAGGCCCATTCTTGTCACTTGGCTCGGCCTGAGCTTATTCCCCTCTTTCAGACCTGAATCCTTACGTTCTGACTTCAGAACTTACGCAAAAAATGAATGGTTCAATCCGCTATTGGTACAGACTCTGTGGGCTGAGGCGCACCCTAAAGATAGAGTTTGTGCGTGCATGAGTGTTCCCTCTTCCTTCTTTCTTCTTCCTTCTTTCTTCTTCCTTCTCAATAAAAAATCCCGGTTTCTTCAAGAAACCGGGGTTTTTCCTACCAACTAACAGAGGAGTCACAAGTTCACAGGTAGCGGTTGCCGGAATTCTGCATTTCTCGCACAACCCTCTAAACCAAACTACGGCAAATTCTAGTTGCAGCTTCTTTAAAGCTGTCTCATTTCCTCTTCAAGCACCCGAACCAAATCTTGATTGCCACTGGATCTCGCTACTTCTATGCGGTGCATCAGTTGCTTGTGAATGTTAGCGCGGTGGGTTTCTGCTACTTTTTTTACGTTTTGACGATTTGTGTTCATGGTGGACGTTCCTTATATTAAATTTGGTGTACCTGCTACTTCTCTAATATAGCGCTAAATTTCAAAAAGTATCTAAATTTACAAAAAATTTACAGTTGTTGACCGATAGACCAAACTCCTGTATAAGATTGGCCATAAGTCAATAGGGATATCTTGACAATAAAAAAAAGGCAGAACGCTAGAGCTGCAGAAGGCCGAAAGCTAGAGCTGCAGAAGCCTAGAGCTGCAGAAGGCAGAAGTAGAAATTCTCCCCATCTCACAACATTTACTCAAAGGGTAAGGTACTTATGACGTACCCAACATTTACTCAAAACTCAAAACTTCCTCCAGCGCCTCTACCAACTGCTGAAGGTGTGCGAGCTCGTGAGTTGCCATCAGCGAAATCCGAATTCGACTGACGCTTACCGTCGGAGGCCGAATCGCCGGAGCAAAAATACCCATCTCCTTGAGTTTGCTGCCGACTGTTAAAGCGGAGGCTGCATCTTTTAACGGAAGACTGAAAATAGGGGAGAGGGAATTGGTAATTGGTAATTGGTGATTGGTAATCGCCCAATATTTGAAAGTTTCGATATTTTTTCGCAACCGAACTCGGCGTTCTGGTTCTTGCTGTACAATCCTCACAGCTTCCAAAGCAGCCGCCGCGTCAGCAGGCGTCAATGCTGTAGTATAAATCCAACTCGGAGCTCGATTACGCAGAAAATCAATTAAAGCAGCAGAGCCCGCAACGTAACCACCTAAACTTCCCAAAGCTTTGCTGAGTGTGCCCACTTGAATCAGCGGTGTTCCCGTACACCCGAAATGTTCTGCACAACCGGCACCGCTAGCACCGAAAACTCCTGTAGCGTGAGCTTCATCTACTAATACCATGCAGTTAAAGGTTACGGCCACAGCCAACAACTGCGGTAGCGGACACAAGTCCCCATCCATGCTAAAGACGCTATCGGTAATAATTAAACACTTGCGGTATCTTGCGCGATTTTTCTCTAACTTTGCCGTTAAATCCTCAAGATTGCAGTGACTGTACTCTAGGGCAGTTGCACCACTGAGTATAGCTCCGTTTTTCAGGCTCGAATGGTTGTACTTGTCAGATAATATCAAATCCCGCTTGCCGACAACGGATGCGATCGCCCCTAGATTCGCCAAATATCCCGAACTGAATACTAAAGCATCTTCAGTTTGTTTTAAATTAGCAATAGCTTGTTCTAGCTGTCGGTGCAAATCGCGGTGTCCGCTGACCAACCTTGAACCCGTCGCACCCGTACCAAATTCCTTAGTTGCAGCCATAGCAGCTTGAATTAACCTGTCATGGCCGGCAAGTCCCAGATAATCGTTGCTGGCAAAGTTAATCAGCCGACGGCCTGCTAATTTTACCACCGGCCCAGGGGAACTTTCGATCGATTCTGGCGATCGATACCAATCGGCACGGTGAACTGTGTCCAGGGCCTTCTCTATCCAAGCGTAAGGGTCTGCGTTCATATTGGAAAGCGATCGGGTAATACGTTATATTAGCTGGTGATCAGTTCCTCCCTATCACAGAAACATATGCCACTCACTAAAAAATACAGATTAGTCACCCGCAGCGATTTTGACGGTCTTGTCTGTGCCGTTTTGCTCAAAGAACTCGATATGATCGACGAGATTAAATTCGTGCATCCTAAAGATATGCAGGATGGAAAAATCGAAATAACAAATAACGATATTAGCACCAATTTACCCTATGTTGAGGGAGTTCATCTAGCTTTCGATCACCATTTTAGCGAAACTCTCAGACACGAGAAAATCAAAATCAACCACATCATCGATCCTTATGCAGCTTCTGCGGCTAGGGTACTGTACAAATATTATGGAGGTCAAGCAAAGTTTCCTGATATTTCTGAGGCGATGATGGCCGCCGTTGACAAATCCGATTCCGCTCAATTTGCTCAAGAAGAGGTTCTGCATCCGAAAGAATGGGTGCTGTTAAACTTCATAATGGACGCCAGAACCGGGTTGGGAAGGTTTAAAGAATTTACGGTTTCCAATTATCAGTTAATGATGCAGTTAATCGATTACTGCAAAAATCATACCATCGATGAAATCTTGCAGCTTCCTGATGTCAAAGAAAGAGTAGACCTCTACTTCGAGCAAGAAGAAAAATTTAAAGAGCAAATACAGCGGTGCGCCAAAGTTTATAATAATTTAGTTGTTTTGGATTTGCGCAACGAAGATGTGATTTATGCGGGGAATCGTTTTGTAATTTACGCTTTGTTCCCCGAGTGCAATATATCGATTCACGTACTTTGGGGACTGAAACAACAAAATACTGTTTTCGCAGTTGGTAAGTCAATCTTTAACAAAACTTCTCAAACCAATATTGGGGAGTTAATGTTAAGATATGGGGGCGGTGGGCACCAAAATGCCGGAACTTGTCAGATTGAGAACGACAAAGCTAGTCAAGTTTTGAAAGAGTTAATTGCCCAGATAGAAGAAAATGGTTAAATTGGCTTTATCTTTTTTGCAGTCAGGACTTGAGTCTTTGATTATTTATTTTAATTTTCAGCACTAAAGTCCTTACTACAAAGGAGATTTTTTTGGACTGAAGTTTTTACTGCAAACGGGAGTTTATTCCTCAAGGTTTTGAGCTGGTGGGTTCAGAACATTGAGATTTTCTGAACTGTTGCCTTTGACTGGTGGCAAATGGTCTACCAAACCCATATCAAAAGCGATATCCGGCAACTCATCAGCTTTATATTTTCCTGGCTCAAACAATCGCCCGGGAGTAAAACAAGGCTGTTTCAATCGTACAACCTCCCCGGGCGAAAACATTCCCCTAAACATTTTGCGTTCGAGTCCCATAATTTCTGATCCTAAAACAACTTTCGCATTAATCTTAACAATTTTTGAGCGGCAGCTTCCCAATTAAATAAATCCGCCGTCTCTTTAGCTTTGTGAGCTACCTGAAAACGCATCGGATCTTCCACAATTTTTCGCAACTGTTCGCGAACAGACTGAACATTGGGTTCTGCCCAATGAGGAGCATTTCTGATTTCTAGATACTGAGTATCGTAACACTTTCCGACGGGAATTAGATCGTAAGCAATGGGATAGCAGTTATACCAATTTTACATGAAGTTGCATAGAATAAAGATACTGTTGAGAGGTGATGAGTTATGGCACGTCAACTGATG